>CAZHBL010000705.1:0-2943 GCA_964530105.1 uncultured Pirellulales bacterium
AGCCCCTGAGGGTGAGGGTGAACTTTTACCTATCTTAACGTTTTTCCATCAGTTCAGACATTCCTGGCAGGCCTGTTCCAGCCATCTCTCGAAGTCCAGTCCGGCGAGTATCGCCTCCTTTTCCTCCGGCGCGCCGTGGATCATTTCTGCTGCGAATGCGGCCATTTTCTTAGCGGCGTTTTGCTGAATTAACCGTACCATCCGGTCCTTTAGTTTGGTCATAATCTGTTCACCTCGGGACCTGGAAATTCGCTATTACTTAAAAAGGTTTCGCCGGTTCTAAGGTTTCTTACTGCTCATCCAATCCCTACTCGGCAGTGGTTACAAAACCGTAAAGTTTATATACCAGTATGTATTACCACTTCTCAGGAGAGAATTTCGAGGTGAGAAAATGTTCCGAAATAACCGAAGAGAATGGTCACATGAAAGCCCACATTATGACTATGTCGTCTATTTCTATCAGTCAGGGCGCTTTGAATCGTACCTGCAGCATCAGAAGAACTTGCTTGGCGGGCTGAACTATGGACCGCCTGGTTTCTATGATTTCTCATCTGACCTGACCAGTAGAACGAGGCTTCACCAGTATCCGACCGTCGAGCAGATTATTGCAAATGGGTACTTTGCAGTTGCGAAAAATGATCCTGTGGAGGCTATTATTTCTGATAGAAGACAGACGGCATGGCTTGGCTTGGACGATATAATCAGCCAGATACGTCATCGGTATGAAGTATATCAAAGGAACACTTATGAGATCGAGATATCCAAATGCTCAACCATAAACAGCTTCTACGCCCATGAAGCTTACCATGGTCCACCTGACAGCAGGATTGAGTATTCTGTAAACAAGAGGATGGATAAATTGTACGAAGGCCAGCGGGATGAGCGCATAAATCTCTGGCGTGATATATCAAGATTGAAATTGCAATTGCCTGAAACCGCCCAGCAATATTTGTCAGCCTACCGGAAGGTCTCGATCCTGGAAGATAAGGAAGGTGATGCACTTTGATCACCAGAATTCAGGAACTATGCCGGAACTTGAAGCCTGTTCTGGGCAGGAAAGTTGACAGATTGTGGTCTGTATACTTAGCGGAATCTGAGCCAGCCGGCAAAGCTGATATAGAACAAATGCTGGAAATGCTGGCGGCAAAGCATCTGGGGCAAAACTATGAACCTGATAGATCGCCATTTCCACCTCCGGCAAAGAAGTTTGCCGAATCCGGTGATATTGAACTGGGTACGATCTCTTATGCAAATAAGGCGATGTATCCATTCTTTTTGAAGAGTCAACGTCTTAAAGAGCATATCCTCATAGCAGGAAGAAGCGGCTCTGGAAAGACTAATCTGACTTTTGTACTTATGGACGGGATAATCAAAAAAGGGATCAAGGTACTCGCCCTGGATTGGAAGAGAGGGTACCGGGACCTTTTGAACCGCCATCCGGAACTAAAAGTCTACACCATCGGCAGGGATATCGCGCCCTTTCGATTCAATCCGTTAATCCCTCCAGCGGGCTGTGAGCCACACCTCTGGATCAAACTGATCGTCGATGTAATCGCATCAGCGTACCTCGGCGGTGAAGGTGTCATCAGTCTATTAGTTGCCGGACTTGACCATCTCTACTCCCAAGCCGGCGTCTTTGACAAGCAACATTCTCGCTGGCCGACGATACAAGATCTGTTGGTATGGCTGCGTACGGTGAAGCTCAAAGGCAGAGCCGCCATGTGGCAGGCCTCGGCAGAAAGGATTCTTTTGGCGATGACCTATGGCGAGTTCGGCGCCGTATTGAACGCTCAGGACAACAGCCATATCGCCAAGCTTCTGGACCACAATATCGTCCTTGAAATGGATGGACTATCGAGCGCTTCAGACCGAGTCATGTTCTCCGAGGCCCTAACCTTGTACCTGTACAGGTACCGCCTCGCCCGGGGCCCGCAGGATAAACTGACCAACGTGATCGTACTGGAAGAAGCACACAATCTTCTACTGAAGAAATCTACTGAATCCAAGGAATCAATACTGGAAACCTCGATTCGAATGGTCAGACAGTACGGTCTCGGTTATGTTTTCGTCGACCAATCGGCTTCGCTATTAAGCAAAGTCGCCTTTGCCAATTCCTACGCCACGATTGCATTGAGTCAGAAATTACGCTCCGATGTACAGGCCATAGCGTCAGCCATGAACCTGAGCGATGAACAAAAACAAGCGCTGAATACGTTACCTGTCGGAACCACCGTCATTCGTCTGGCCGATGAGCATCCGGAGCCATTTCTGGTTAGAGTGCCCTTTTACCCAATTAGAGAAGGGAGTGTCTCGGATAGCGCCATCCGGGCCAAATGGAACAGTTGTTACAGGGATTCCACGCCAAATAGCCCCCCGGAAACTAATTTAAAGGAGATTCCGCCTGTTCCAACTCCAGATAGAAAAGACAAAAATAGAGATATCAATCCTGATAATAAGAAAAACACCCACCCACCATCCCCCAAGGAATCGAAAGAACAAGAAGATGAATCTTCATTGTCTTTTAATACCAAGGTAAAACCTCCCAGCAAGAACTTATCTCGTGAAGAGATAAGGTTCTTAGCTGATATAGTGGCCAGGCCACTATCGACAACAGTATCGAGATATCACCGATTGAATCTCTCTCGCCGGCGTGGCAACGCCGTTCGTGAAACGCTCAACTCCGCCGGTATAATAGAACGTGTTACTATCGCCACACGTTCCGGACAGGTCGTACTCTATCAACTGACCGACTTCGGCAGAAAAGTCTGCTCTTCCGTCAATATCGACCCGGGCCCCATACCTCGTGAAAGTCTGGAGCATTCATTTTGGGTCAACAGGACGGCAAGGCATTTTGAAAGTGAAGGCTATGAAGTTTTGCGTGAGTACCCTATAAAAGGTAATGGGGCCGTGGATATCCTGGCCAAAAAGCCGGGGCAAACCGTC
>CAZHBL010000706.1:0-2941 GCA_964530105.1 uncultured Pirellulales bacterium
CACGCGATGATTCAGGACGGCGAAGGCCGCAAGATGTCCAAGAGCCTCGGCAACGGCATCGATCCTTTGGTTGCTATCGACAGCCACGGGGCCGATGCGATGCGATTTACGCTGGCCAGCATGGCTACGGATACGCAGGATATCAGAATGCCGGTCGCGGCGATGACCCTGCCCAACGGACGCCAGGTAAATACGTCGCCGAAGTTAGATATCGGGCGAAATTTCTGCAACAAGCTCTGGAACGCCTCGCGTTTTGCGATGATGAATCTTGACGGCATTGATCCGGCCGGTTTCGATCCGTGCGAAATGGACATTACCGACAAGTGGATTCTGTCCCGTTTGGCTGATACGATAGCCGAGACAACCAGGTCTTTAGATGAATTCAAATACAGCGAGCCTTTGGCGCTGATCTACAGGTTTTTCTGGAACGATTTTTGCGACTGGTATCTTGAGTGGACCAAGCCGCGAATGCAGGATGAGCGGAAACGGCCGATCGCTCAGAATGTCCTGGCTTTTGTGCTGGATCAGACTCTGCGTCTCTTACATCCGTTTGTCCCGTTTATTACCGAAGGGATATTCCAGAAACTTAATGAGATCGCCCCGGTCAGGCGGCTTGAAGGGCTCATGGAGGCCAAAAAAGCCGAAGCCCTGGTCATAGCCGAATGGCCCCAAAAAGTTGACTCCCTACGAGATACGGACGCTGAGAAACAAATTGACATGATACAGACCATAGTTCGTACCGTACGGGATATCAGAAGCAATCGGAATATACAGCCGAAGGAGCTTTTGGTAGTATCCGTTAAGTCGCAACAGGAGATTGTTGAGATTCTTGAGCGAAATTCAGAGCTTATTAGCCAATTGGCTGGTATTATGGAATTTAACGCCGGGAAGGATATTGTAAAACCTGCAAATGCCGCTGTTTCAATCGCAGGCGTCACGGAAGTATATGTCCATGAAGCGATTGACCCGGAAGCCGAGCAATGCCGATTGGAGAAGCAGAAACTGCAGATAGTAAAAGCGAAGGAATCTGTAGAAGCCAAGCTGGCGAACGAGAATTTTGTGATGAAAGCCAGGCCGGAAGTCGTTGCTCAGGCCAAAACCAGGCTGGCCCAGCTTGTAGAACAATTAAATACTGTTGAAAAGCACCTTTCGGAATATAAAAATAGTGGTGAGTGAACTCAGAAGTTCATGCCGGCATCTGCCAGATAAAGGTGGCGCTAAAATGGAAATGGAAGCTGAACTGTCGCGTATCATCATAAACGAAATGTCCGACCAGCAGGTGATAGTCCTCAAAGAGCGTAACGGCGATCGAAGTTTTCCTATAGTTATCGGCATAGTTGAAATTTTTGCTATTGATCGCCGATTGAAAGGTATCAAGCCGGTTCGTCCAATGACGCACGACCTGTTGGCAAACGTCATTGAAGATCTCGGCGCCAAGATCGAAAAAATCGTGATTAGTGATTTGCGGCACCACGTCTTTTATGCAACACTGCACTTGAGCTTGAATGGGCGCGCAATTGAAATCGACGCCCGTCCTTCCGATGCGATTGCCCTTTGCGCAGCATCAAACGCGCCTATTTATGTTGCTGATCATGTTTTTGAGCAGGCTTCTCAGTAAAGAAGGTCGAAATAATCAGCAGCCCGACCCCAATGCAAAGCAAGCTGTCTGCGATGTTGAAGGTAGGCCAGTGATAGTTGCCATGATAGACGTCGATGAAGTCTCGCACTGAGCCATCATTAAAAAGCCGGTCGTAAAGATTTCCGCAAACGCCGGCGGCGAAAAGGCCCAGAGCGATATGAATTAGTTTTTGCATGCCCCCGCTTAAAAGAAAGACAACTAAGATCCCCACGATGGCAATTATCGAGATTATTGCCAGGAAATAGGGTTTACCTGCGAACATGTTAAAAGCGGCGCCGTTATTTACCGCGATTATCAGTCGTAAGAAACCGTCTATGACAGGGAATGTTTCATGTGGTTCAAGCCAGTTGAATACGGCCTTCTTTGTCCACAAATCCAGAGCCAGCCCGCTGCTTATCAAAGACCAGAAAATAAGATGAGATTTGGTATCCGGCAGCGAAAATGCCATTTGCTTGAAAAAAGCCCGGCTTGAATCCGGTCGGACGCTACTGGCTTTTGTATTGATTTCCGTCATAATTCGCATTCACCGTTTTGCGTTGACTGTCCCTTATCATTGTTAACAGTTTATCAGTCGGCAGGGATTATATCACACTAAGTATCGCTGTCAAAAACTTTTAGCACAAACGGAAATTTTGTTTTAAGCCATCTCTGTTAATATTTGACATAATGCTTGCGCGGATGTATCATATTCTCAATTAAATTAGACTGTAAATGTAGACGAGGCAATACCTCGTCTTTGTTGTATTTACTTGAAAGGTATTTTGATGGCGAAATGCAAGGTGACTTTGAAAAACAAGCCATACATGCTGATTATCCGTGACGGCTGGGGTTATAATCCCAACAGCTCCGAAGACGAATATAATGCTATCAAGTGCGCCAATACTCCGGTAGATGACATGCTGATGGCCGAATATCCGAACTGTCTTATCCATACCAGCGGAGAAGACGTGGGCCTGCCTGACGGCACGATGGGCAACAGTGAAGTTGGACATCAGAATATCGGGGCAGGCAGAATCGTCCCTCAGGAATCCGTCAGAATCAGTAAAACCATCAAGGATGGATCTTTCTTCAAGGCTCAGGAGTTTCTGAATCTCATCGAATTTGTAAAGAAAAACAGTGGCAAAATCCACCTGATGGGCCTGTGCAGTGATATTGGCGTTCATTCGCTTTTGGGCCATCTTTACGGCCTGCTGGAACTGGCAAAAAGAAACGGCGTCAAGGATGTTTTTATCCATGCGTTTATGGATGGTCGGGATTCGCCGCCGGACAGCGGGGCCGGATACATCGCCGATATCGAAATAA
>CAZHBL010000707.1:0-2934 GCA_964530105.1 uncultured Pirellulales bacterium
AGTTAGGCTATCGCGCCATCATAAAATCAGAAAATTCTGTGAAATATTCAGGCTAATCATCCGTTTGTATTGTTCCAATAGCTCACTTACACGAAGGTAAGCATTTTTACCGACAACAAATACAGACTCCAATCCGATGTACACAGGTTGAACTTATGTTATTATGGGAATCTATAGTACTAAGTGATGGATATGGTAATTAATATGTCGATACTAGGAAAAAGGCCTTCTACTGCCAAAGTGGCTATGGGGTTTGCCGCGGTTTGCATCGCGGCTATTTTGCATGCCGATTACCATAAACCGACACAATCACAAGTGATGATTTTTTTGAGCAGTTCAGTCATGATCCCAGCTGATAAAGGCAAAGATACCGCTACCCCGAATCCCGAAAACAGCCAAATTGCGGCTGTTCCAGAGCCAGTGTCCTTAAACACTGCCGTCGAAGACAGTCTGTCACGGTGGCACACCGTACGTATGCGTGTAACTGCATATTGCCCGTGTAAGGTATGCTGCGGACGTTTTGCAAAGGGCCGAACTGCAAACGGATACGTTATCAGACGCGGGGATAGTTTTGTTGCCGCCCCCAAAAAGTATACATTCGGCACTGAGATTATTGTGCCCCAGTACAATGACGATAAGCCCATAATAGTTAATGACCGCGGCGGCGCCATCAAAGGTAACCGTCTCGACGTGTTCTTCCAGAGCCATGCGGAGGCTACTAAGTGGGGCATCAAATACCTTGACGTAAAAGTCAGAACTTCCCACCAAATTAATTAGGAGTAAAAAATGTTTGAGTTATGTCAGGAAAAAGATAAGTTGACTTCGTTTGCAGAGGATGTAGGAATTCCCTTACATATATGCGCTGTCGAGCTTGAAGAAGAATTGGCGCAAGTTCGCAAGGACAGAATTTATACAATTCGCCGACAGCTTGCGGAAGGCACATACTACATTGATGAGCGATTGAATGCTGTTCTTGACCGTCTTCTTGAGGACCTTGCCGCTTAGTACAGCACAAATGATCTGTTGTGTTCAACAGTTAGCCTGTTGACAATCGGTTTGTCGGCAGAGGAGGATGTAAACTGGCAAACACCGCAGAGAATTAGAGCAACAACAAAGGTAGAGATGTTTCTATTGCGATCTGGCTGTATAGGTATTTTTGGTTTTATTGATCCCCGCTTATATCTTAGGTTGCGCATGACTGACAGGATCCAAAAGCATTGGCTTAAATAGACAATTCAAGCAATTCTGCTTTTCTGCAGGTTATTAGAAAAGTTGTAGGCGAATATATTGTGAGCAAAAAAAACAACACGAATCTTACAGCAAGAAAAACCAGAATTCTGGTTGTCGATGACCATCCTATAGTACGTGATGGATTAGCAGAGCTTCTTAATCATGAAGCAGACCTTATGGTTAGTGCCAGGGTGGGCAACGCTGCAGAAGCTATCAAAGCCGTAAAAAAGCAGCGAGTTGATTTGGCCATTATCGATATGTTGCTTAAGGACACGACTGGCGTTCAGGTTACCAAAAAGATAAAAGCCATATGTCCAAATCTGATTGTGTTAATATTTTCTATGAGCGATGAACTGAGATACATCAAACAAGCTTTTAAGGTAGGAGCAAGAGGATATATTACTAAGGATGAACTGTCTGAAAAAATTATAGATGCAATAAGACAAATACTTGGTGGGGGAATTTATCTTAATAAGAGGTTAGCCAAAAAGTTGCCAAAGCATGAACTTAAAGAGTTCTTAGCCGATGATTCTAAAAGGCGTTACGAATAATACATAAAAATCCTAACATAGATTATAGGCGTGACAACCTTGAAAACAAACCAAAAGAGTGGTTCTAAAATAACCAGATAGCATAGTAGGTAAAAATTCATCGGACCCCAATGAACAACTTATAGATTTTCCACGAACCACATACTTTCTGCTATTTTCAATTACTCTAGCCAGATCCTCTGAGGATGGAAATCTTCTGCCCTGATTATGCCGTAGGAACTTTCACCCTCACAAGAAAGCGTGGTATCCCCTACAGTAAATACAGGTGCGCCCCCGATTTCCAGAACCTGAAGTTGTGTTATAATATTTATAATAAACAGGCAAACAATAACATTTAACATGTTTTGAGCAACACAAAGGAGTCTTGTTCATGCCATACAATATTCGAATTGTCAGCACATACCCACCAAGGACGTGTGGAATCGGCACCTTTTCACGCGATTTGGCCAATGCCCTGGAACATTTTACAGGAGAAGTAGGAAACGTGCGTATAGCAGCGATTGATAACGACAATAGTCCTTATAATATCCCCGTGGACCTGACTATCGACCAGTACAATCCTGAGTCATGGTGTTGCGCCATAAGGGATATTATCGCAAGGGCAAACGAGAGCCCTAATCCGACTGTTGTTCTGCTGCAGCATGAATACGGATTGGATCCAAGTGAGAACGGTGAGGATGGGAGGGGCACCAATTTCGTCAATCTGGCCAAAGCATTCTCTGAGAAAGGCCTTCTCACTTTGGCATATCTACACACGATTCTTGACGAACCAAATGAACACCAAAAGAAGGTCTTGCAGGCTCTGGCCCGCTACTGCGACGCAGTTATCGTCACAACAGACAGTGCTATCGGCATCCTTGGGTCCGCAGTCTACGGAATCGGCAGTGCAAAGCTCAAACATATTGACCATGGGATACGGATGCAGCATCCATCCCAGTACGACCGTTTGGCCATCAAGGAAGAGCTTGGATTACAGGGACGATATCTTGTCACAACGTTAGGACTTCTTTCGCCGGACAAAGGAGTGCAGTACGGCATTAGAGGATATGCAAGGTTTCTGCGGGAATCGTGCACGGACAGCCAGAGAAGAAAGATCGTGTATCTGATCGCCGGTCAATGCCATCCGGATTTTGTAAGAGCGGGAGGGGGAGAG
>CAZHBL010000708.1:0-2933 GCA_964530105.1 uncultured Pirellulales bacterium
ATCATGCAGACCGGCTGGTCGATTCCCGGGCCGTAGATGTATTTGCGCAGCAGGTTGTTATTGCCGTCGTATTCGGCGATAACGTGGGGGCCGTCATATAAGTACCGCGTGCTGAAGCCATCGACCTTCTTTTCACTGCGCCGGCCGTATAGATCATGTTTGTAGTCAATCGTCTGGAAATTAAGCGGATCCTGCTCCGGCGAAGGCCCCGACCACTTCACGAAGTCCACCCAGCCACAATTGTCGCCCGAGGAACCGCCGCCGTCATCGTAGACCCATTTGAGCGTATGAATGCCGGAACTGATGCTATATTCCTCTTGCTGCCAGTCCTCATCTCCGGTTATCGAATCCTGGAGTGCGCCGTCGATATAGAACCTCAGGTAATCAGTATCCTCTTCGCAGGAGACCTTCCAGTGAAATTTTATCGTTTCGGAGCTGTCCGACTCAACTATTGTCTGGAGACAGGCTTTCTCGCCGCTTGATGTTGTGCCGGAATTGCGTAGCGCATCGCCATCGTAATAGTACTCATCACTGGAGCCTGATGTTACGAGCCAGCCTGATGACTCTCCGCCTTCGGTGCTTTCGGTGAATTTCAGATGAGAGTCCAGGGCATCGCCGTTCTCACCGGGGGGTATGACCAGCGAGCCGGTCCCGACGAGAAGTCCATCCACCCAGGCCTTATCATCGCCGCCATCGCCGCTGGAGTTCTTGATATATTCCCATTTGAGCGTGCGTGAGCCTGCGCTTAGGTTGTAGGAGGCTTAATAGGGGTCAGCCCTTAGAATAGTAATTTATTTTCTTGCATTCTTTTCAAGTTTGGTTTATAGTCTGCCATTATGGCCAGGCCTTTACGAATCGAATATGAAGGTGCAGTGTACCACGTAACCATACGCGGCAATCAGCGAGGTATCATCTTTCAAGAGGATTCTGATCGCGAACGATTTATAGAAAAACTTGCAGAAAGCGTGGAACGCTACGAGATTCACCTATATCTCTATACATTAATGACAAACCACGTGCACATGGTGCTTGAAACACCACGTGCCAATCTCAGCCAATTCATGCATCGGCTACAGACAGCATACACCGTATTTTACAATAGAAAACATAAACTCAGCGGTCATCTGTTGCAAGGCCGTTTTGGCTCAACCATCGTTAAGGAGGACGAGTATATTCTCAAGCTGAGTCGATATGTCCATTTGAATCCTGTCTTTATCAAGGCAAACCGAAACAAATCCGGCCGTGAACGAATCGAGCTCTTACGCCGATATTCATGGAGCAGTTACTGTAGTTACATCGGTCGAGCAAAACGACTCGTGTTTGTCGATTATAGACCTGTTCTTGGTATGATGGGAGGTCTCAAGAAGAATCAAGCATCAATCTATCGACGATTTGTCGAGGCCGGGATCTCGAATATCGATGCGGCCTTTATAGAAGCCAGGCAGCGGTCCAGATTATGCATAGGCACTGATGAATTCCATAAGCGTATAAAATTTATATACGAAAAGCGAGTTGATGAACAACAGGTCAAAGAAGATATCTCCTTTCGTCATTCTGCTAATGTGAAGAGCGTCGATGAAGTCCTATCTATAGTCTGTCAGGTCCTGAAGATCAATCGTGAAACGCTTCATGTCCGACAACGGAATTCATTCACCCGTGCCATAGCCGCCAAGGCACTTTGTGACCACTGCGGCATGACACAGAGGCAGGTGGCCGAAGTTTTGGGCCTTCGCACGGGTGTCGCTGTAAGTTGTCAGTTGCGCAAGCTCAGTGAACAACTCAAAAAAGATAAAAAGCTGAAACATATTATAGAGCAAATCAGAAAGAAGATGATGCTATAATTACTATACTAAGGGCTGACCCTATTGAATCTACGGGATTGAGTTTTGAAGAGGCGAACCTGTTGCGTTGGCATGAGCGAACCGGACGGCTATTGGGCAGTTTAGTGTTCCTTAAATGAATCGAGAGCAGGCTCGGCCGAGTCTTACGTAAAAAACCGCCCGGTCGAAAGCCCAAGATGAAGAAGAAATAAGTAAGGTGTCCCCAGATATCTATTTCGAATCTATCCAGGAATAAAAATTTGCTAATATTGTATCAAGCTTTAATTCATAGACCTCTGGAAATCCATTTTCTCCCTTTTCGGCCTTGAAAAGTAATTTGTATTTCTCTAAACCGTATTGTTCTATCAGGTACATAGAGAACAAGCCTGATATTGGATAAGCAATACTTCTATTATTTTCATTAGGAGCATTGAAAAAGTTATTTCCCGTTATCAACGGTTTTAAATCGTAATCTTTATATTTTTTCATAACTTCTAATGCTGCGGTAATTTTTGATGAATCCTGGATAAATTCATAATACATCTGCACTCCCTCTGCAAAAAAGGTATTTCTGATACCTACGAGCTTGTCCCATATTGCATGGAAAGATTCATGACCTATTAATCCTTTACCTTCGCCAATAACATGGATTACTCCATTAATGGAAGCTCCAAAAGTCACTGAATCTTTCAGAATATCACAACCTAAAAGAGCAAACCAGTTCGAGAATAATCTGGCCTCGTTAGGCCCGGGATGCACCATACATTGTATTTTAAAATCGGGCAATGCTAAACCCATAGTCTCGCATATCTGTTCAGCTATCGCGTCATATTCGTCACTTGAAATACCCTCTAATGATTTTGATATATCAAATTTGAAATATTTTGAGATCACTGATTTATAGTTTGACTTTTTAATCTTTTCCAGGTTTATTTCGTGACCATTTAGCATTCCATATTTTACATATCTATTATCGTTGATTATGACATATTTATACAGGGTACAATAACTGTTATACAAGTTCCAAATGGGAGTAATGGAATTGCCTGTCTTGGCTATAATTTTTGGCGACATATAAAAAATTCCATCATTCTCATCAGTGTATTTTTGCCC
>CAZHBL010000709.1:0-2929 GCA_964530105.1 uncultured Pirellulales bacterium
GACCCGAGGAGATTTGCCGCTTCGCTTTTAGGCATGATTGTCGGTGACGATGTCGGGTCGAGGTTTTTCTGGGAACTGGTGGACAAGGCATTGGCGGAAGCTGCGTCGATGCAGTTCGGGGGGATGGACGGTACGGGTGCGTTTTGCAGTTATATCCGCTGCAGCAGTGATAAAGTCGCGAAAGTGCTCGATCTTGTCAGGGGCATTTTTGATGATTTAGCCCGGAACGGCGTTACTGAAGATGAACTGACAAAGGCAAAAAACAAGATATTGAGCGCGTTGGTGATTAAGAATGAGCTGCCGATGGGCCGGCTCGTCGATCTTGGTTTTAACTGGACGTATTTGCAGCAGTATCAAAAGATCGAAGACGATGTCAATGCAATCAAGGCTGTGACTGTCGATGATGTTCATTCGCTGATTGAGCAATTCAGGCTGAGCGATTTTACACAACTATCATTAGGCCCAGCGCGAAGTAGTTGATAATAAGGAGGTAAAGAGATGGGCGGCCCGACAAGAAGAGAATTTCCGAAAAGACGTCAGGAAACAGGCATCCGGCTAACTCGCCGGAGTTTTCTCAAAACCTTCGGTTTTGCAGTGGCTTCAGCGGGGACCATTTCTGTATTACCGAGCTTTGCCGGAGGAAGTCAGGATGTTGCGGCCCGGTCAGGACGGCCGAACGTAGTCCTGGTAATGACCGATGACCAAGGTTACGGCGACCTTGGCTGTCACGGCAACGATGTTATTGTAACACCCAATCTGGACGAGTTGTACGCCCAGAGTATCCGGTTGACCGATTTCCACGTGGACCCAACATGCTCGCCGACACGCTCGGCGCTTATGACGGGCCATTACTCTTCGCGCACCGGCGTCTGGCATACTATTATGGGCCGGTCGCTGCTGGGCAGAGACGAGGTAACAATCGCCGACGTTTTCTCTGCGAGCGGCTATCGCACTGCTATCTTCGGCAAGTGGCACCTGGGTGATAATTATCCGTACCGTCCGCAGGATCGGGGTTTCCATGAAGTGCTTATCCACGGCGGAGGTGGCGTAGGGCAGGGGCCCGACTACTGGGGCAACGACTACTTCGACGATACGTACTTTAATAACGGCACGGCAACAAAATTCTTTGGCTATTGTACCGACGTCTGGTTTGAAGGAGCCTTGAGATTCATCGAGGCCAATAAGGACCGGCCGTTTTTCTGCTACCTGCCAACCAATGCTCCGCACGGGCCTTATAACGTGGCTGACAAGTATAGCAAGCCATATAGAGACAAAGGCATTGCCGCCGACCAAGCCAATTTCTATGGGATGATTACGAATATCGATGAGAATATGGGCCGGTTGATGCGCCGGCTCAAAGAGCTCAAACTGGAGCAAAACACAATTCTTATCTTCATGACCGACAATGGGACATCGGGAAGTTATGCCGGGGGTATGCGGGGCAAGAAAGGCTCCGAGTACGAGGGTGGGCATCGCGTTCCGTTCTTTATCCGCTGGCCGGCAGGCGGGCTGAAGGGTCCCGGCGATGTTGACCGGCTCTCGGCGCATATCGATGTGATGCCGACGCTAATAGACTTGTGTGGCCTGAAGAAACCGACCGGCGTAAAATTCGACGGCGCAAACCTCGCACCGCTGTTGAAAGGCGAAGCCGGCCACTGGCTCGACCGCACGCTGCTGGTTCACTCCCAGCGGATCGAGCATCCGGAAAAATGGCGCAAAAGCGCAGTGATGACCCAACGGTGGCGGCTGATTAACGGCAAAGAGCTGTATGATATCCAGGCCGATCCCGCCCAGGAGAATGACATCGCCGATGAGAATCCACAGGTTGTTGAGGAATTATGCCGGTTTTATGAACGGTGGTGGGCCGATATTTCACAGGGCTTCGATAAGTACTGCGAGATTGTTATTGGTTCGGACGAGCAGAATCCTACCCGGCTTATGTCCCACGATTGGCATGGCCCGAATCCGGCGTGGAGCCAGGCGGCGGTTCGAAGCGGAAGCCAGGCCAACGGCTTCTGGGCAGTTGAAATCCAGCGCTACGGCACGTATGAATTCGAGCTGAGACGCTGGCCCAGAGAAGCTGATGCGCCGATCAACGAAGCGATTGCCGGCGGAAAAGCTATTACCGCAACGCAAGCCCGGCTGAAAGTCGCCGATGAGGATTTGACTAAACAGGTTCCCGTAGATGCACATAGCGTGACATTTAAGGTCAGGCTTAAAGCAGGCAAAACTCGCTTGCAAACCTGGTTTACGGATGACATCGGGGTATCCCGCGGAGCGTATTATGTCTATGCAATGCGTTTTTAATTTGATAACGATACTACTGAAGTCAAGTAAGAAGGAATGATTAGTATTGTAGGAGGTTGTGGCGGTGAGCAAGGCTAAAAATGTAAAACAAAATAATGGTAACAGGCTGAAGCGGTCTTCGAAAAAGATGCCTTCACGACCTGCTGCCAAAAAGGCACGGCTTGTCAATGAGCCGCCGACCAGATTTGAGGATGCGATGCAAGAGACCAGTGAAATACCGAAATTCGACCTGGCCAAACAGATTATGGCCGAACAGCGAAAAATTACCGCAATAAGAAGGAAAGGTCCGGATAAAATGGCCAAGCCTCCCCCAAAAAAGCACCCGGCTGAGTCGATCGGGCGGAATGTTATGTCAAGGCCGATATTATCAGGGCCGGGGCAAATTATTGCTGAGATTGTAGCAAGAGATATAGAAAATCTCTGCGTAGGCAATACTCCTTATGTTTTTTAGCGAGAACAATATCATCCGGGCGGCAAAATTCTCAAATTCCATGATGATTACAAAAAAGTGCGGTTTTAATTTTATCTACTTGCATCATTTACCTGCATAGGGTAGATTATTGAAATAACGTTCGGAGAGGTGGCCGAGCGGCTTAAGGCAACGGTTTGCTAAACCGTCGTA
>CAZHBL010000710.1:0-2927 GCA_964530105.1 uncultured Pirellulales bacterium
CTTTGTTACAAAATTTAACAGAATTTTATAACAAAGCCAACTCTGGTTTGCCAAATAATTATGTTACAGCAATTGCAATTGATAAGAATAAAACAAAATGGATTGCTACAGCCTACATTCCGCAGGTTACATAAGCCGGTTTTTTTAATTTCCGCATAGGTAAAATAGTACGCGGCGCTCTTAATATTCGACCGTTCGTTCCAAGATAATTCTTTTCAATAGCACGATTTCTTTTTCCTGTATTTCTTTCAGTATTCGCAACAGCGATACAAGATTTTTGTATCTCTGCCAAAGCATCGTAATGTGCTCAACATCATCCTTTCGTATAAGCTGTGACCGCTTTTTACCATTGACGGTTGTCATCAACAAGGTAATTGGATGCGATGGCTTTTTTGCACACTGGCAGTTTGGCTTGCCGCATCTGCCGTTTGTATGAGTTACCGACCCGATAATGAGCGGCTTATTGAGTGCAAACTCTTTCAGGAGTTTTTGACGCTGTTGCTCAAGCGCATTTATTTGCTCGATAAGCTTTTTTATTGACATTGCCGGTCGCCTGTCTTATATTGTTATAACCTAATAATAAATATAAGATATTGGCGATCATAATGCAAACCTATTTGCCTATTCGCTCATCGAGGTTCCTCAGAGGCAATCGAAATACCCGTTTGCAAAAGGCCCATGTCGGCGCTTATCCCATAATTGCACATTACATTGAAAAACTGAACATTGCCGATATTTTTCGCTCTTGTGTACCATCCGATAAGCGGCTGATTGTTTCGGTATCCGATTGCGTAAAAGTACTGATACATAACATTATCACGCAGCATACAGCGCTCTATAAAATCCCCGAATGGCTGGAAACGGTTGACCTTGCCGCCCTCTGTCTGAGTGCACAAAACAGTATGCAGTTCAACGATGATAGAATCGCCAGAACGCTGGATAGCGTTTATAAGAGCAATCGAAGAGAAATCTTTTTCCGCATTGCCCTTCGAAGCATAAAAATCTTTGAATTAGCAACCACCGCTATTCATAACGATACGACTTCCGTTAAACTCTGCGGCGCCTACAATGCATGGCGCCGCGAACCTCGTGCAGACAATGGACACAGCAAAGATCACCGCCCGGACTTGAAACAGTTGGTACTCGGTATCAATGTCTGCGGTGATGGAGCCGTACCGCTTTTGCATGACGTTTACAGCGGTAACCGCACTGATGATACCATACATATTCCGAATTGGGAGCGCTTGCGGCGACTGCTCCAATCGACGGAGTTTATTTATACCGCCGACAGCAAACTATGCACCGAGAAAAATCTTTCTCATATCGAGTTTTACGATGGCCAGTATATCACCGTTATGCCCAGAACATGGAAAGAAGACCGATTGTTTCGACAGAAAGCGCAAGCGGCAAAGGTGCGATGGCGCTTAATACACCAGCGTCCAAACAGCCGGCATCCTGATTCAAAAATAGACAGCTATTATACAACAAGGACACAGTTCCTCAACGATAAAAAGCGCCGCATTGTGTGGATAAAAAGCTCGCAGAAGGCAGAGATAGACTGCCTGGCACGCAATGAAAAAATCAGAAAAACCGTTGCCGCGCTTCATGCGCTCAACACCAAGATAAATCACCGCCGACTAAAAAGACGTCGCGAAATCGGCAAGGCAGTTCGCCAGATACTGCGGGAAAATAAAACGACCTCACTTATATCGTTTAGCCTGGACAAGCGCGTTGCCATATCCCGAAAGTATTCATCGCCAGGGCGACCAACAAAAACCTCGGCTCAAAAAATCTGTCGCACGACGGAATATTGCATCTGCTGGCTAATAAACAAAGATGAGGTTGTACGGCAAAGCAGAACTGATGGTGTGTTTCCGTTGATGACCAACAATATGAATAAATCAGCAGAAAAAGTGCTGGTAACCTATAAATTTCAATCGTTTCTGGAAAATAGACATTCACAACTGAAATCCGTGTTGCAAATAGCGCCGGTATTCTTAAAAAAACCTGAGCGCGTATTGGCACTCGTCGACATTATCGTATTATCTCTGACTGTTGCAACGCTGATAGAGCGCGATCTGCGGATAGGAATGAAGCGCAATAAAATCGAATCTCTGCCGGTTTATCCGGAACAAAGGGAATGCAAACATCCAACGACGCAATCAATCGTAAGAGTCTTTGCCGATGTTGAGAAATACGAGCTACGAACGAAAGACAATATGGATTGTGAATACTTCCCCCCGACATTGTCCCGGCTACAAAAACGAATCCTTGATCTTATGGGGGTGCCGCAAAGCATTTTCATGTGAGCAATAAAGAGCCGGAAAAATATTTTTTCAGTGGGGATAATTCAAAATATTGCTGTCTCGAACCTGCGGAATGTAGGCTATAATCTTTTAAAAACGAGAATAAAATGAACCTGAAAACAATATTTGATTCCGCTTTTATCCATTCTGATAATTTGCTAATGCTTTATGATGGGTTGGTGACATACAATGTCGGGTCTGTGGGAAGCGATTGGAAGGAAAGGTTCTTTAAAAAGCTTACAATAAGCGTTTAACTCTTTACGGAGTTATAATTTTTTACGGAGAGTTTGATCCCGGCTCAGGATTAACGCTGGCGGCGTGCCTTATGCATGCAAGTCGAACGAGTCACTTCGGTGACTAGTGGCGAACGGGTGAGTAACACGTAAGTAACCTGTCCCCAAGTAGGGAATAACTCTGAGAAATTAGAGCTAATACCCTATGTGGTGGTGGGGGTAATGCTCCATCACTAAAGCCTTCGGGCGCCTGGGGAGGGGCTTGCGTCCGATTAGCTGGTTGGTAGGGTAACGGCCTACCAAGGCGAGGATCGGTAGCTGGTTTGAGAGGACGGTCAGCCACACTGGGACTGAGACACGGCCCAGACTCCTACGGGAGGCAGCAGCA
>CAZHBL010000711.1:0-2908 GCA_964530105.1 uncultured Pirellulales bacterium
AAAAAAGGAGAGATAAAATGCGAAAGAAACAGGTCTTTCTAATAATTCTGCTTGTCGGAACGATGGTGCTGAACGATGGTTGTATGATTGCCGCTGTTGGAATCGGAGCCGCCGGCACCGTAGCATATGTCCGGGGGGATCTGGAGTCCATAGAGTCCGAGAGTATCGATGTTATTTACGAGGCGACCTTAAAGGCGCTGAAAGAGCTTGAGTTACTCCCAACGAGAAAATCGAAGGATGCATTGGGAGCAGAGATTGTTACGTATGATGCGCAGGATAAGAAGATTACGATAAAGCTCAAATCAGCGGCAGAGAAAACGACGAAGCTGTCTATCAGAATAGGCGTATTCGGCAGTGAGACGAAATCCAGGCTGATTTATCAAAAAATCCGTGAGAATCTTCAGAAGCAGCCAGAGCATAAAAGAGTACCATAATAGTTAATGAACAATCTTTAATGAAGCCCTCAGTCGTATGGTAATCAGGTCAATTCGATATCGATTGGTTTATCTGATGGTGGAGTGTCGGCGGCGACCAACTGCCTACCGAGCCGGTAAGCTTCATTGAGCGCTGAAGGGTGTTTTTCGATATCGCCGAGGGCATCAATTTTGTTAACGAACAAATTGGCCGCATAGAGCATCTGAAGCGAATCAAAATAAGATTTCATAGTCAAACGAACGCATTCGAATTGTTTCTTGCTTCTTGATCCCCCGACGGCGATAACCATAGCCCGGCGATCGTGCCCGGTAGTGTTAAGCTCTTTTTTCAGCACGTATTTATGTGCCCAAAGGCACTGGCAGCGGTCAATAAGCATTTTGGCCTGGGCGCAAACGGTCATAAAGAATATCGGCGTAGCGAAAATTATGCGATCGGCGTCGAGGATTTTTTTCAGGAGCTGCTGATAATCATCCTGGACTTTGCATAAGCCTGTTACATAGCAGACGTTGCACTCGATGCAGGGGCTGACTTTATAATCGTTCAAACGCAAGTATTCAGTCTCTGCGCCTGCAGACTCGGCTCCGGCCAAAGCCTGGCGCAAAAGTAAATCACTATTGCCCTTAATCCTTGGGCTTGTCGATATTCCAAGAACTTTTATACTCATAATTAATATTCGTTCAAATATACACAGTCGATATTTTTGCAAGATTATCGCATAATCTTATAGTTCGGGCGGGCTATATTCAAGCTGTTTTTCGGCAGAGAATTGGAACACAAAATTTCATAGAAGCAATTTTCTAAAAAATTCAAGATTTAGAACAAAGTGTGCCGATGGATAATACTGGATTGATAAATGGGTGGCTCTGACATAATGACCAATACGGCCATGTTAGTTCGAACTTGCTTTGTCTATCTTTGATATTGCACACAAATCAGATCGTAATGCAGGCATGGTAAGAAATGGGCTGATATAAAAAAGGAAAGAGCCACATAAGCAAAGGGAGAGCCCATCTGAGGCTCTCCCATTTTTTGTAGTTCTCCTAATGTTACTCAGACAGAAATTGTAAATCACCCTATTTCTGGAATACAATTTTGCCTGCTATGATGGTCGTGTGAACTGAAAGATTATCGTCGAGCAGGATCAGATCGGCGTCCTTTCCAACAGAGATTGAGCCTTTTTTGTTTTCGAGCCCTAACAGCCCGGCGGGATTTTGCGTTACCATTCGAATCGCTGTATCGATAGGGCAATCTGTGAACTCTGTGAATCTTTCGAGCATCTGACTGAGTCCGAGAGCAGTCCCGATAAGAGTGCCGTCTTTGTACCTTGCCGCTCCTGCCTTGGATTCGTATTCGATGCCGTTATAGATGAACATGCCGTCGCCAAGGCCGATAGCCTGCATGCCGTCGGTAATTGGGATAGCACGATCCGGCCCGAGCTTTTCATAAGCGAACTTCAGAACGGCCGGATGAATGTGAACCCCATCAGTGATAAACTGGGCGGTTACGTGTTCAGCCTGGAATATAGCCACCAGCGGGCCGGGCGAGCGATGGTGGATAGAGGGCATCGCGTTAAATAAATGCGTTACATGTAAGATGCCGGCGTCGAATCCATCGAGAGTTTGCTCATAAGTAGCGTTAGAGTGGCCGAAGGATGCGATTGTGCCCGATTCGGCGAGCGAGCTGATGATTCCCGGGCTCTCGGGTAGTTCCGGTGCAATCGTCATCATACTGAGATGCCCGTTCGTAATGCCCAGGATTTCATCGAGAATCCGTTCAGATGGTGGACATATACATCCGGTCTGAATCATTCCTCTCTTTTCAAGTGAGATAAAAGGACCTTCGAGATGGATACCGAGCAGATTTGCCCCGCCGAGGTCCCGGCCGACATATTCAGACGCGAGCGCTAGGTGCCTATTGTCCTGGTTTGGCTTGAAGACAGTTGTGGCAAGAAAACCGGTAGTTCCAAATCGGGCGCAGGTTTCTGAGATGGCTTCCAGAGCTTCCGGCGTCGCATCAAGGATATCGGCGCCGCCGGCACCCTGGATGTGAATGTCGATGAAGCCGGGGGCAATAATACGGCCCTGTGCATCGAGCGTATTGTCGCAGGCGGCGTTTGGTTCGATTTGGCCGATTTGGACAATAACTCTGTTTTCTATGAGGACAGAGGTGGTTTGTTTATCCTCCGGGGCGTCGAATAATTTACAATTAATTATAAGAAGTCGCTGTGACATAATTATGACGACAGTATAATCCGCTCTGGATATGTTTGCAATTAAAATGCTAACGATTTGGTAATAAGTCCGCACCGAGGGTTGACACAGGAAATATTGGGACGTATGATTTGCGCATACGGGATTTTATTTGGAGCAAATAGGATGACTGAGGCAGAAAAAAGCTGGGAAAAGAGATTAGCCGGTAAGCCTGATGAGCTGACGGTCGATTTTGTGGAGTCGCTGTCTATCGATAAGCGTCT
>CAZHBL010000712.1:0-2894 GCA_964530105.1 uncultured Pirellulales bacterium
ATTCGCGCCAGTCTACTTCGCGCCGATCTCTGCGATCTCTCGTGAAACCTGGATGAAGGCAAAGATATCATTTACCGACCTGGACAGTGCCGTTGGCAACAGTCCGCCTAACAGCAAGTGGCCTAACAGCAAGTGGAAAGCGTTTCTTGCAAACCGCACTGGAGAGGTGTTGTTCCACTACGTTGTGCTCAATTGCCTGCGACCTTGGTACACCCCCGGGCTTTATAACACGGATGACTGGAAGCTTAGGAGCGACGGTATCATGGTGTCCAAAGGCAACGGCACCGAGGGTCTGCTGCCTGCGTATGTAGATACTGTCTATCTGGTGAGTGTTGAGAACGTGACCACCAAGCCAAAACCGCAACCACCCAGACGACCTAAACAACCTAACCCTGTAAAGCAAAGAAAACAATGGGATCGACCAATACTAATCTTGGGTCGGAAATCGCTTGGCGATAGAGGTCCGAGTATGGGGGTTGTCAAAAAAGCTGTGAATACACCAGTACGCGCGGTATCCGCCTCGAGTGGAGCGTTGCCAACCCGGCAACTGAGGAGCGTTCAGAAATCCACTATTGCCGGAGGCTCTATCGCCGGCGGTTTACCCAATCAGGCTCTGCTGGGGTCCGGTTCCCTTCTGTTGGCCCCCATTTATGCTCAACGCATCTTGTTGGCGCAGGCGATCTTGCAGGGAACAGCCTCCGCCACGACTGAAGAAACTACATCTTCCGAGATCTATGTCGCTGGATTCGGTTGCGAGAAAATCCCATTCGCACCCAATCCGAACCCAAACTATACATGGTGATAACATATTAAGGAGGAATAAGATGCTTACAGCACCTCGCTTCACTACTGTACCCACAAAGGATTGCCGAGACCGATTGGAAGCTGCATTATCAAACGACCAACCGATTGCACAAGGTGAAAAACATAAGGGCGCAGTTATGGCGATCCAATCTGCACTTGCCGATCTCAACCGGGGTTACCTCTTTTCGGCAGAGATCAATGGATATTTTGACTCACGCACATACGATGCTGTTGAGGCCTTTCAGCGCGACTATGGTCTTATTGCCGACGGCATGGTCGCACGGCAAACTATGATGCAGTTGGATAGTCTCTATGCTGGAGATGTGGTGCGGCCGCCCCGTGGCTTGAGCATTCATGTGGGAGTCGATCGGGTTGACCCTGTGCATTACAAGAGCGAACATAAGCTTTCTTGTTGTGTGAATGATGCCCGCAAGATGCGCGAATTAGCCGAAGGCCTTGGCTATGACGCGGAGACACTCGAAAACGAGAATGCAACAGTCAGCAATTTCACCGGCTTTATGCGACGCGCAATCTCTGACCTCTACTCTGGGGACTCGCTTCTGCTGACCTTTTCTGGTCATGGTTCGCAATTACCCAACAATTCAGCCGATGCAGAAGCCGACAACCTGGATGAAACGCTTTGCTTCTTCGACCGGATGCTTGTGGACGATGAGCTGTATGGCTTATTCGCCCAGTTTCGGGAAGGGGTGCGTATTCATGCGGTCTTTGATAGCTGTCACAGCGGGACAGTTGTGAAAAGACTTGAAGACCAAGAAGACTATCATGCAAAAACGCTTAATTCCCTGCAACGAATAGGCGAAGAGGGAGCCGAAGAAGAAGAGGAAATTGCAAATCGGCCCATCTCGGCTGCAGGGATTTCAAAAGCTTTGGAAGGCGAGGGCGATTACCAGTTTGCTGAACCACCGAAGCCAAAGAAAGATGCGGATGAGGATATTGCTGCGCTCTTCACTGACCTGCATGCCGAGAAAATACCAACAGATGAAAACAAGAAACAGCTCGAAAAAGACGTTTGGGATACGGTCTACCGAAATAACAAGGATCTTTATGACGCCATAAAGAATACGGTCGGCCCTGCAGAGAACCAACAGCTTTCCTGTTCGGTGATTTCGTTGTCAGCATGTCAGGATTCTCAGACAACGCCATCGGGTTCGCTCAACAGCCTTTTTACCTATAACATAATAAGTACTTGGGGCTTCCCCGGCTTTGATTATTCTTACAAACAGTTTCACCGCAACTTGGTGAAAGCAAGCCCAGCTGATGTAACACCGGTAATAAACACGTACGGCACAAACCGGGCCGAGGTGCGACTATATGATCGGCCGTTCGCATTCTGACGGACTGGGGCAATCGTTGCGTTTTGTCTGAGGGTTAGGAAGCCCTATGTTCTCGAGTAGAGTGGACCTGCCTGGGTCTGCTTTACATAAGTGTCAACTTGAGCGTTTTGGACGGATACATTGCACTTCAGAACATAGCAATTAAATGCCGAGGGTTTTCCACAATAGAGCGGTGCCTTGCACGCAGTTTGAAAGCCCTCGGCACATTACTGTCCTAAGTAGTTGATAAATTTGGCTGTCGAGACAAGTACCTTGGCAATCATTGGCTGCTACAAAGTCAGTCGTTTAAGCAAATCAAACGCTCGGAGCCCCGCATCGGTGCGCGCAGCCATGCTGACGCATGCTCGCCAAAGCAAATTTGCAGCTGCATGCTTGCCTCCACTCGGCAACCGTTACTTTCTCGGAGATAAGGACATAATTTATCACCTTAAATTAAAAAAATCTTGAACGCAAGTTGGATGGACCCCCTCGGATATTGCCTTTGATATTAGCGATCAAGGTATGGACCCATGACAACAGCTTCACTGCCTCTTTGTCTGACCTCATTACGGGAATGTGTCTTTAACCTGTTTCAAAAACTCGACTTCTCCTTAAGTGTCATTCTGTCCAAAGCGATGAATCTTGTATTTGTAATAGTTGAGATCCTGGCAGAAGCACCCAACGAACCGGAAAATACATCAAGCTCAATTTTCATCGCGCCCAGGGAGAAACGGCCGTGAAATGGATATTTTTAGT
>CAZHBL010000713.1:0-2893 GCA_964530105.1 uncultured Pirellulales bacterium
CGGTCGTCGTGTCGAGGCTGGTCTGGCCCGTGCCGGGACGTCGCTGGAAGGAAACACCCGAACCGGGCGTCACAACCATCAACGCGTGAGCCGAGTCCGGATTCAGCGATTCTCGAATCATCACGCCGGCTTTCGCCCAGACGTTCGTGTTTTCGACGCTCACGACTTTTGCTACGATCGTACCGGCACCGGTGAGCATCTTGTAGGCAAAGTGGAATTCATCAGCTTCCACGCCATTCACCGCCCAGATATCCGCGCCGGAGGCGTTAATCGTGTAAGTACCGACCGGGCCCTCAGCGAAGCTGCCGGTGGATGCCGGGTAGCCTCTGAACCACAGCGACAATTCCGTAACGCCTTCTTCTGTCCAGTCACGCGGGGCGGTTAATGTCAGTTCCGCCTCTGAATACTTCGCGTAGCCCTGCTTATTGTTGTCGTAGGCCAAAGGCAAGGACTTGCTGCCACCATGAATAATGCTCTCTTCGGTATAAGAATTGGTGGTTTCGTCGCCGACGGCAGTTCCGGTGCCGTTACCGGAAAAGTAGAGATCGGTTCCCGGAGCGCCATAGCCAAGCCCATCGTGCCATGCGTACCATATCTGATTTTCGCCGGCATCATAATCCTCGAAGTTATCTATGACGAGGAAATCGCCCGTCGTAAAGCTCCAGAGATTGCCGACCCACGGACTTTCGGAATTGACGCTATTGACTTCATCGATACGCCAGAAGTACTGTGTAAACCAGGCGAGTTTACCCGGATCGTAGCTCTCGTCGCCGAGCGCCTTGGTGCCCTTATACTCAGGCGAGGTCTTATCAGCATTCTTGACAGCATCCGCATCCGTGCCGAAGTACACCTCGTGTGAAGCGGCGAAATCACCAGCGCCCCACCTGAGAATCGGCGTCATTTTCGCACCGGTCGCTCCATTGTTGGGATTTGGGCTGCTCGCCTTGATCGGCGGCGACAATGCCGCCTGTGGAATTATCTGCTTTGGCGTGCTGGGACTCGACCATCGGAGATATGCCGCTGCACCGCCGCCGTTCTCGTATTGCTCCATCACAACGTTGTAAGAATTGCCGGCTACCAGGTCAATTTTACCGTTGTACTCGGTCGTACCCTGATCTATCCAGGCATTAACAAGCTGTACGCCATCCACCCACAGGCGCACACCGTCGTCGGCAGCGGCGTAGAAAGTGTAGGTTTCAGTAAATGCCGCTTCCACCTCACCAGTCCATCTACATGAGAAGTTATCAACACCGACAGTTGCATCAGGTCCGCCGGGATCGCCCCAGTTGAAATTAATCTCAGGATCTGTGCGGGATAATACGAGATTTTCAAAATTCATACCCCTGTAATAATTCCCTCGCACACCTCCACCGGCCTTAGCAGTTGTGAAGCTCCAGACATCGCCTTTGTACGTCTTAGCGCCATCAGACTCGTCAATTCTCCAGTAGTAAGTCTTCTCTAATTCAAGAGGTCCTGGTTTGTATGTTGCCATCGCTGTAGGTGGTGCACCGGCAGCATTTGCTACAGTGTCGTAATCATCGCCGAAATAGATAAAATGTAATTTTGTTCCGAAGCCCGGTGTCCACGACAGAGTTATGCTTTCGATGCTGATGAATTTGGCATTATCAGCCGGAATTGGTTTGTAGGCCGTTTTGGGCGGAACCGTAAAGCTCCATATGTCGCCTTTCCACGGGCTGTTCGGGTCGGCTTCATTTACCTCATCGATTCGCCAATAATAGGTCGTACCATTAACAAGGCCGTCCGGAAATGGAAATCCGGGAAAGCCGGCGACAAAATACGTATCGCCCTGGTTGCCCTGGAATACATCGGCAATGCCGTTATTCACATCGTCAAGATTATCGCCCAAATACACATCATGCGAAGCAGCGAGTCCTCCCGGTTTCCAGGAAAGGCTGACCCATGTATCGGGATACAGGGCGCCATCTGACGGAGTCGGTCCCGATGCGTACGGCCATACTTTACCTTCCATAGCGCCCAGAACCTCGACTTCCGAAAGAACATGGTCGTAAATGCGGATGTCATCCATCAGGCCGTGATAGTACCGAGCCCCACCGTCCCAGTTACCGAACATTCCAGGACCCATAAAGTCTCCGCCGCTTCCACCGGAGCCTTCGGCTTCCAACACGCCGTTAATATACATTGTCGACCCGCCGGTCCCCTCATCTGTAACCGTCACTACAGCATGATACCACTCATCTTCTTGCAAAACAGTAGTTGAAGTTACGTCCGGGCCAGTGTTGAAATCAGCATTGAGCAGGCTGGTTTCCCTCAAATGCAGATGCATGACGCCACCGGTCCAGCCATTGTTATGCCACACTGCGTAGTAACTGCCCGCCGGATACGGTATGTCTCGAGGTCTGAGCCACATGGCCAATGACCACGTTCCCCGTACAATTTCATGATCGATCTGAATGCTGGTGGATGAACCGTCAAAGTCCAACGCAAGGCTATCAAGTTCAAGGACATCATTCATTGCATCCACCCAGTTGGCCGTACCAGTAATGGTGCCATCGTGGCCGTTGCCCGTTTCGTCCACTGCGGTTGTGCCGGAACCCTCGTCGAGGGGCCAGTACATCACGAGGTCCGCTGAGGTAATGCCTGTCAGGCCCAGTACCAAAAAAAAAGAAATTAAATAGATTAATTTCCTGCGCATAATGATCCTCCTTCAAAAAAGGTTCATAATAGGCTTTGGCTACACACCAAAAAGCCCTATAATTGCTTTGCTTTTACGGGAAAACGCTTACAAATACAACCATTGATGTATGTTTACGAATTGGTATTACCTCCTTCCTTGATAGAACAATACCTATAAGCATTTAGCTTTTCAATAGATACAGTACCCACAGGTTTCACCAATCTCATTTGTACCAAA
>CAZHBL010000714.1:0-2892 GCA_964530105.1 uncultured Pirellulales bacterium
GGCTCTCTTACAATGAGAATTGCTTATCTTCATGCCATTCGTGGCTGTCCCTAGTTTTTCCGATATTGTTGCACTTCGCATGTTAATGCGCCTCCCAGGCTTCTTTTCACTGCGCCGGCCATATACATCGTGTTTGTAGTCAATCGCCTGCCAATTAGAAGGGTCCTGCTGAGGCGATTTTATTTCCATCGAAGCTGCTGGAGTTCTTCTTTGGTGCGAATGAACTTTACTGTGCCGTCGTTTAGGAGAACGCAACCTCCCTTCGGATCGTGGTTGTCAAAAGTGAAAAGTTCCGGCCCGCCGTGCTGGTTCCAGCCTTCTTTGGTCTCAAATAAAAGAACTGTCTCTGGCGGAGAATCCGGCTTGCAATTCTGGTTCATTGCGTAATTGTTCTTGCCTAATCCAGCACTTGGACATAGATGCGGCCTCATGAGAGCTTTGTTGCTCATGTCCACGCTCTCATAAGCACGAATCATGGCCACACACCATTCTGATGGCGGCGGGTAGATTCTAGCACCTGTTTTAGTTGGACCCTCAGGTCGCGTTTCGCTGACTTGCTTATACAGTTGAAGACGATGCCAAAGGTTCTTCATGTTGGATGCGCACTGCACTCGTAACTCAAATGGATGTATCTGAGGCGTGCATACTTTCAAGCTTGGAAAACCATCGACGCACAACAAAAAGCGTTGATTTCCTTCAGTTGCTATGACGGCGTCGTCATATATGTTGAAGGAATTTAGACGACCTTCGTCATGATAGCAAATTATATGTGCCGCACCTTTCCCCCGGATGATTCCACCAACTAAGGTTGCTTTGCTCACATCCTGGATGAAAGCACCGATGCTTTTTGCGTCGTCCACAACTACTGTCTTTGTTGATGTCAGTTCATGGATCTCTGTCGGACTCAAGAGATTCATCTGCCCTACATGGGGAAAGAAGTAGCCAAGCACTGAGGGCTGGTACTGAATCTCAAGTCTCGTACAGAGATCTAATTCAGGAATTGTGAAACGTTGCCCTTCGCTGGAATAAGGTATGTGAAGACCGTCTAGCCCAAGCTGCAGGAGACGTTCACCCTCAAGAGTCTGGTCCGACCAAGGAATTACCACCTGTTCATCGCGACTTCCGAAGTTTAAATCTTCGTTGGCAGCATTGAAGTCTGATACGCTTCCGAGATACTTTCTGAGAGAATCCAGATTATTGTTACGACCTTCTCTAATAGCCTCCTCTGCTCCTTCAAGGAGATGTAAAACCATCGCAGGTAGATCCCCACGGTAATACCCGATATCGAGGGTCAGTCTCTTGACGTATACAGTATAATTCGTATGGCCACGAGAATTGAAAACAGGAATGCGCCGAACAGGCAAAGATAACAACAAGGATTCGGTCTGACTCTGGCCCGCATGTAGACGCATGTACCGGCCTCTTGGCTGTTCCCTAAATATGCCTACTATTGGGACCTCAAGCCGTCGTCGTATCACAAGTGTTTGCCGATCTTCGGCCAGATATGCTTCAAAGTGACACGAATTATCTATGTCAACCTCGTTACAGACCCAAATATCTTTGTCGGAACCATTCCTGATTTCATATCGCAGCTCAAGAGACTTAGCGTCTACGGTCAATCCCTTGGGTGTTAGCGTTATTTCAGACCACTCATTGGTTACATCCCAATCTCTCGTGACATCAGAATTGTCTTCGCGTCGAGTTTCTGCAGCACTATCTGCCAAAAGAGGTACCTTCAACAGCATCATCGCTACAACTAGCATCGCCAATTTACACATTTTCAGTCCTTTCATTCGGATCTTTAGTAGTAAGGGTATATATGTTGATTATTCCAATAAGTCTCCCATGATATGCTCGGGGCAGACGGAAAGTAGCCGGATCTCGGTACGTATTTTGCGCCTGGAATTTTATTATTGAACGCATTACGAATATAATTTTCCGTTCTCATCGCCCATGGCTCGGCTTTTGCAGGATCTGGGTAATACTCACCCGTTTTGGGATTCCTTGTCATTTCCATGCCACCGTAAGCATCATCAGCCGCATGCGTTAGTTCGTGGGCTAACATGGCTAAAGGCGGTACTTTGTACCAGTCCTTTGATCCCCTGTATATCCGATCACGACTAGGGGCCCAATATACGATGTTATTTATATAATCATAATGATTATACGAACCAATGCATATTGAAACCGGTTCTTCTGCGTTATCTACGGTCCAGACGATCCCCGAACCAAGATATGTTACCGCTTGCAACCTCCAAAATATCCAATCTCTGTCCTTGATGGTGCTGTCCTCATGAATGTTTCCGGAGAGTGTCCAGCCATATTGTTCTGTTTTCTTCCAATCTTTGTCGTTCGAAAAAACCATGTCATAAACATTGTCACACCAGTCATCAATGTCCTTAAAGCCCCACGTTTCTTTTATGACACCATCCTTTATGCGGGCAAATGTGAGCATGCCGCTGATGGCTTTCTCGTGGTCCAAGTCTAAGATGCTGTACCACGTTGTGAGACCGCTTGGATCCACATAGTTTAGCGAGTTGTTTCTGCAGTACGCATACAAATTCATGTCGTCGTTGTACCCGATTGGATCGGCCTGCAGGAAACGGCCCGTGTATGGATTATAGTATCTTGCCCGGTTGTAGTAAAGACCTATTTCTATATCGAACCGGCGACCGGCAAACATGTAGGGATTGGGATGGTTGATGTCTTCTACGGCGACCTCGCCGAATACGGAGTATTGGTAGGTCTGGACGGTATCGCCGGACGAGTCGCTTAGGGCCACGACCGAGCCGAGGGCGTCATAGTGATAGTAATAGGTCTCGCTTTCAGCTTCCTCAATCATGCAGACCGGCTGGTCGATTCCCGGGCCGTAGATGTATTTGCGCAGCAGGT
>CAZHBL010000715.1:0-2889 GCA_964530105.1 uncultured Pirellulales bacterium
CAATCTCAAGCCTGCTTTTAAGCAGCTTGTCACGCTCACTTTTGAGATTGGCAATGATCGAAGCAAGTTCAATTCGCAGGCTATTGAGGTTCTCGATGTCCTTCTTTAGCTCATCCTGGGTCAACTGCAATCTTCGTTCCCGGACTCCAAGGGCCTGCAGCCTGTTGTTATACTCCTCCATTTTTTCCCGGACATCCAGAACCAGATTCTTGAGCTGTTGCTCTGTCATAGCTTTTGTCATCGGCCCGGAAGCCGTGGCAACAGCGCCCACTGCACTTGTTAGAGTCTGCGGCAGCCCAGGTTCAGATTTGTCGTCGGCAAGTGCCGGCAGCTTTGATTTGTCGGAAAGGCTTACCTGAGACGGTGGAGTAAGCCACGCAAAGACGAACGCTCCGGCAAAACTTACTAATCCCGCCGCCGCTGTTATTATTATAAATTTCTTACTCATTGGTCTTCTCCCGATTTCTCTATTTTCGTACAAATGAAATTGTAGCCCCCTCATCCAGCTCTTTTTGCTCAAGTTTCTCTTGTTCCTTTATAAATTGTATCTTTGCTTCAACCCGTAATCTTTCCAAACCTTCTTTGAACCTTCTGACTTTTAAAACTTCAGCGATTTTCTCTCTCTGTTTTGATTCCAGCTCGTTAATCTTATTTTTGAGTTTCCTAATCTGCTCATCACTCGTAGTCGAATATCTCAAAAAGAATTCTTGCTCACCTAATCGTTTTTTCGGATTCCCTTCGGTCAATCCTTCGATGATACTCTCTAACATTTTCTGTCGTACGAGCAGTTCGCCTCGCGTCTTTGCCAATCTTTCCGTAAGTTCAAACAGTTCTGCCCTGGTTTTCTGCTCCTCCTTTTTTTTAATTTCCAGAACACGCTGCAACCGCCATACAAAACGTTTCATTTAATACCCAATTCTTCACTCTCAATACAGGCTCGCCGGAAGTTATTTACTGCGATTGTGAATCCAGCAGCTCGTCCCATGATTTTATAATAACAGTCAATCGCTCAACAGTTTCCGCAAAATCCATCCTCTCACGAACAGGCTGAATAAGAAAATCCCTTATCCTGTCTATCAAGGCTAACGCTCCGTCAATATGCCGATTGCTGCCCGGCGAAAATGCCCCGATGTTTATCAAGTCTTCAGCATCAATATAAATGGCGTATATTTCTCTGAGCTTCTGTGCTGCAAGCCTGTGCTCTTTGCTTGTCACCGCCGGCATTAACCGGCTGATGCTCTGTAGAATATCCACGGCAGGATAATGGCCCCTCTCGGCCAATTTTCTCGATAGAACTATATGCCCGTCAAGCAGACTCCTGGCACTATCGGCAACAGGATCGGCCAAATCATCATTCTCAACCAGGACCGTCAAAATACCCGTGATACTTCCGTACTCGGCGCAGCCTAAACGTTCGACGAGTCTCGGCATCAGTGAAAATACGCTCGGGCAGTAGCCTTTAGTAGCCGGAGGCTCACCGGCTGCAAGACCTATCTCACGCTGAGCCTGGGCAAAGCGGGTAAGTGAGTCCATCATAAATAAAACATTTTTGCCTTTGTCTCTGAAATATTCGGCGATTGTTACAGCCACGAATGTCGCCTTTACTCGCTGAATCGGAGGTGAATCCGAGGCCGCCACGACAACGACGCTGCGAGCCAGGCCATCCGGGCCGAGATCCGACTCGAGAAATTCTCGAACCTCCCTGCCACGTTCACCTATCAATGCAACAACGTTGACGTCCGCCTCACTCGAATTGGCAATGTCGCCGAGCAGAACGCTCTTGCCGACTCCGCTGCCTGAGAAAATTCCTATCCTTTGTCCCTTGCCACAGGTCAGCACCCCATCTATTGACTTTATGCCTAAAGCCAAATGACTCGTAATCCTCTCCCTGCTAAGAGGTGCCGGGCTGCTCGCATCTAATGCCCTCTTGTCCATTCCGACCAATGGCCCTTCATTATCTATAGGTTCCCCCAGTCCGTTTAATACTCTGCCCAGTATACTATCACTCAGGATAATATGGCGTGGAGTAGTTCGGGCAGTTACCGTATCGCCCGGTGATATGCCCTCTATATGCTCCAGCGGCAGCAAAATAAGATGGTCGTCCTGGAAACCCACCACCTCAGCCATCACTCCTCTGCCATCGCGAATCCGAATGCAGCAGAGTTCTCCCAAACCTATTGCCGGACCTATAGATTCAACCGCCTGCCCGGCAACCCGTACCACAAAGCCCTGGCAATCCAAGAGATTTACATCACGCAACGCCGAGTGAAACCTCTCAAAATCAATCTGATTGTCCAAAATCCTACTTGTAGCCATAATTTAATTTGCCATCTCAAGCGCTTTGCCAATTCTTTTCAGGCTGTCTTCGATCAGCAATCTAATAATCCCTTTTGGGCTTTCAAGTAAACATTCCGCTCGCCCGATATTGGGATCGGGAATTAACTTAATGCCGGCTAAAACACCGCCCGGCCCGTCCTGCTGAGCCTTCTGGCATTTTTCAAGGTCTTCAGGATTCAAATGCACTATCACATCCTGGCTGCCCGGTGCATTTTTAAGAGCTTCTTTGATGATGGATTCTATTTCGTAGTTCCCATTTTCCACTTTTTGCACCAAAATCTTTCTAGCGATTTCGACCGAAAGTCTGGCGATTTCTTCTCTGTGCTCGACATATAGTTTGTCGCAAAACTGATTGAGCCTGGCAATCACACCGTTGAGTGTCTGGCAAGCTTGCGAAAAAACAGCTTTCTGAGCATCTAAATCTTGCTTTAGAATTTGTACGGTGTCAGCTTCCGAATCTTCTATTCCAGGACCGGACAATTGAATACCATCGCCTTCGGCATAATCATCCAGGACTTTTGCTGAGATAATCGGCTTATTAAGATTGACTGT
>CAZHBL010000716.1:0-2887 GCA_964530105.1 uncultured Pirellulales bacterium
GGAAACTTACCACCGCTTCCGCCAAGAGTGGCACTTGAGTGAGATGTTACGAAAATAGAATCCGAAGTCATCGCGGCGAAGAATGTTCAGATCATCCACCAGTGTTCGGGATTAACGAATTCGAGTCTGAACGATTTTTGATCTTTCGGCAGCGATTCCAGCAGCTCCCTGGCCTTTTTGCCGATGGCCTCGGCGGCTAAATCGACGTTTTTCTCGCCGACTTCGGTCGATGCGTGCTTGCGAGGATCCAATCCGCCGATTCCATCCGGAGGTTTCATGTTCGGAGCAAGAGGCCCTGTTCCCAGTTCCGACAGGTCCACGTAGCCGGGATAGAAGAACATCATGTCCGACGTCTCCCATTTGGCGGCGTGGTCGCTGTTCGAATCGGGACCCTGGCTGAGCGATATTTCCCAAAGCCCGATTCCGGTAACGCTGCCGTCGGCTGTCACCGGCTCGAGAGCTTTGTTTATCATATCGATTTGTTCCTTAATATTATGTCCTGAGACACCTATGATGACGCGAAAACCAGCGGCCTTAAGACGTTGGAACAAGTCCGTAATCACCGGTGTAAGATGCTCTCGATTGAATCCGGCGTGAAAATATACCGGAGGATACACCACTCCGCCGAATTTTTCCGCGCACTTGACGAGAATGCCGTGGGCTTTGAGCGCATCGGTGCCGAGCGGCAGATGCCGGCCGTGCCACTCGATGCAGCCGAAGGGGACATAAACCACAGGAAAATGCCGGGCGGCTGCTTCCATCTGGCCCGGACGCATGAACTGCATTTGTACGTTAGCTGATAGTTCGTTTCTTTGTTCCGGTTCTCCAGCTTTCAACTTCGACTCTGATTGGAAAGAATCTACAAAAAGAAAAGCTGCCGCAACCAGACCGACTGTCCCGAGCAATAGTCTTGAAAAATTGATTGTGTTATTTCTCATTCTGTGACTTCCTTTTTAAAGCACCAAGTTGTGTTAATATTATTCCTTTGTTTTCTTGATTAGCCAGGCCATGTTCCGGCCAAGTGTCCGCATGGTTTCCATGCCTTCCTTATCCTGCTCGACATCGCCGATGGCCCTTCCGATACCGAGATTCCAATAAGACGAGCCCGGCACAATCATCTGGCTGATTAGGAAGAAATGGTTGATTGAGTCGAAGGTATGGATGGAGCCGGCCCTTCGGACCGCGACTACCGCCGCCCCGACCTTTCGCTTGAGCATGTCCGGATTGGCCCTTGCGACATAGCCGGCCCGGTCGATCAGTGCTTTCATTTCAGCCGTGACATCGGCGAAATATGTTGGAGAAGCCAAAATGATGCCGTCGGCCTCCAGCATTTTCTCGATACATTCGTTTGCGAAGTCATTATCTATTGCACATCTCTTATCCTGGTTGTCGAAGCACTTGCCGCATGCGGTGCATCCCCGAATTGTCTTTCCAGCCAGTTGAATCATTTCTGTTCCGATTCCTTCGGCATCGAGTTCGGAGAAAACCTTTCTGATCAATATAGCTGTATTGCCGTTCTTTCGAGCGCTGCCATTAAAAGCGATAACCTTCATTCTATTCTCCTGCTTTGTTCTTAAATATTGTCACCGAATCGCACGCGCCGGATATCTTCTTCTCGACCGGTGGGTACTGTTAGCTGCTTATACAGTTCAGGGCGACGAGTTTTAATCCACCTTACGCCCGTGCAGTTAGTGCGCAGTTCCGCATCAAGATCGGCAACAACCATATCATCATCGGCCTTCCACGTCTCGGCGAGAATTCGGCCGTAAGGATCGAGGATCATGGCATTGCCGGTTCTGATTTCGTCGCCGTCGATACCGACACCGTTGCTGAAAATCAGAAACAGCCCATTATCATGAGCGCGTGCCGGAAGCCACGTCAGCAGCCACTGCCGGCCTTTCGGCCCTTTGAGTTCGGCCTCGATTGCCTGCGGATTTGTTTTTCGATTTTGCCACAGCGACTTTTCAATCACGCCCATACAGCATGGACTCGGGGTTTTGCAGCCCCCGGTCTGATGCGGGGCCAGCAGAATCTCCGCTCCTTTTAATGCCGCGATGCGGACGTTCTCGCCGAGATTGTTATCGTAGCATGTCAGCACGGCAAGCCGGCAATCATGCGGGCTGTCGAATACGGTGAATTCCGAGCCGCACGAGAGATGCTCGCTGATAAAGCAATGAATCTTTCGATGCCGCTGGAATTCGCCGTTGGGCATGGCGACAACGTACGTATTATACATTTTCCCATCGTCGGCGATTTCCACGAGACCGGCGCCGATAGTCATTTTATGTTCTTTCGCAAGGGCAATTAAAGCTTGTGATGATGGCCCGTCAAAAACAGGTTCGGCCAGGGTCTGAATCTCTTGGCGTGAAAGTTTCCGCAAGAACAGATAACCGGTGATGCAGGCTTCCGGAAATACGATAAGCTCGACACTATGACCGGTGGCCTGCCGGACATAATCCTCGATCTTAGCGAGATTTGCCTTCTTATCTGAAGGTACATGTTCGAACTGGACGGATGCAACACGGATATTTTTCATAGCTTCGAACTCGGTATATTTTTATGCGGCTCGTGTTAAAATAGTTTCTGCTGACGATAGCTCTTTAAACCGCTTTGATTCCGCTATCGGTCGCAACGTGAAGCCAATCGACAATCAATGAAACATTTTAATGCTGAACGTTCTGTGTGTGAAGTCGAAAATTTCAGCCGCGATTTGCAGGTACAGATTTTTTAAAAAAGTTTATGTGGAAAAGGTACCCATTCATATTCATTTGGGACACAATTTGAGTTTGGCTTTTGTAAGTTGCCATGCAATATTTTAGACTGTAGGGTGCTAAACTAAAAGAATGTTCCGATAAGATGTTTGAGAAGTGACATCAAAGCAACACTG
>CAZHBL010000717.1:0-2882 GCA_964530105.1 uncultured Pirellulales bacterium
AAAATGAAAGTATATTGTTAACATAAAGCAAAGTATAAAGCTCTACCGCCCTGCCGACAATCTCAAAAGTGCCCGATTCCATGTGCTTTATCGAATCATAGGTTCATAAATCCGTTGACTACCCGCTTCAAAGGAGTATTCTTAAATATATGATATATTCTTTGTGGAGACTACATGGCTCAAAAATCTAAGATCGAATGGACTGAATCGACCTGGAATCCTGTCACCGGATGCACAAAAATCAGCGATGGTTGCAAGAACTGTTACGCCGAACGGATGGCCTTACGTCTAAAAGCTGCAGGAAGTCCTAACTACGCCAATGGTTTCCACGTTACCCTTCACGAACACGCTCTTGAAATTCCATTACGCTGGAAGCGGCCCCGGGCAATCTTTGTCAACTCAATGAGCGATCTTTTTCATAAAGATGTTCCTTTCGATTTCATCTCGAAAGTCTTTGATGTTATGCAGCGGGCATCTCAACATCGATTCCAGATACTTACGAAACGTTCTGAGCGCCTGCTAAAACTTAGCGCCAGGCTCTCGTGGCCGGAGAACGTATGGATGGGCGTAACCGTTGAGAATGCCGATTGTACATTCCGTATAGACCATCTGAGAGAAACCGACGCGGCCATAAAGTTCATCTCATTCGAGCCGCTCTTGGGGCCAATCTCCAGCATAAATCTTGAAGGTATCGATTGGTCCATTGTCGGCGGTGAGTCCGGCCCCAAAGCAAGACCAATGGAGCCGGAATGGGCTACAAATATACGCGATCAATCTCTTGATGCGTGCGTCCCCTTCTTCTTCAAACAATGGGGCGGCGTGAATAAGAAAAAGGCCGGCCACATCCTCGGTGACCGCATGTGGGACAACATGCCCTTGGTGGTGCAGAGCAGAATATAGAGAACTTCCTATTTCGTGACGCGTAGCCGAGCGATGCCATGACAAGTTGTGCAGAGTGTAGGGTGTGCAACTTGTTGCACACGCGGATTCAATCTGGCTATTGTACATTAGCCTAATCCGCGTGGGCAAAAACGGAATTTGCCCACCCTACCAGTGCTCAATGCAATGGTAATCGCCAATCCATCCTGTGTAGCAACATTGCTAACATTGTCATTCCAAGCGAAACGCAGTATGACAGTCAAAGCGCGCCAATTTGAGCGTTCAGGCTAAGATGTCTTTGTAGTCGGCGCAGAATTTTTTTCGTTTGCATTGGGGGCAGTGGGTGCCTCGCCAGATGTTGTCGAATTGCTCCATGACTTTTCCGACTATCGCTTCGTCGTCGGTAATGATGCCGGACTCGAAGTTTCTTTTGTGCTCGCTCTTGGCGCCCATACCGGCGCCGGTGAGATTGGCGCTGCCGGTATAGACAAAGCTGCCGTCAATGACCACGGCTTTGAGATGAACTCTCGGGCACAAGATTCGTTCCATGCCGGTTATCAAATTCGGGTATTTATCGAAATCCTTACGAAAAGCCGGCCCCGGCTCCTTGGCGTGCAGCAGTCTTATCTCTACCTGTCTTTTGATTAAATCGGACAGAACCTCGAGAAACGGCACCATCCCGCCGCCCTTATCCACGTGAAGGTCTTTTAAGTCGGACGTCGCTACCCAGAGAAACTTACGGGTCTTGCCAATCCGCCCGCAAATCACCTTCTCGTATATATCTCTGTCCGTAATGAATTCAAGCATTCCAAGTGAATCCGAATCTCAATCGTCCATACGATCTCATTTTACCGGCGAACTAAGCGTTACGCAATACGACATTCGAAATCCGAAATAAAGCTGTTGAATTCCGGCATTATTATCGGTACCGCCTGGTTATTGATCGTGACGAACTTTTAAATTACAATACAACGATAGAAATGAATACAAATAAGATAGGGTACTATTAGTGAAAAAATCTTAAGGACCGTTTTCGTTTGATTATTGCTGCTTTTTGTTATGGTTTCTCTGTGGATTGACTATGAGGCTCTTGTTCCTGTTTTTCCTTGGATTTTTCCTCCTTTTGGGCCTGGGGCTCTTTCCCCTGCTGTCTCTGAAGCTCCTTTTTTTCGGTCTTTTCGCGTTGGATTGCGTCGTATATTTCTCTACGATGAACCGGTATACTCTTCGGAGCTGTTATACCAAGACGAACTTTATCACCACGAACATCAACTATAATAATCTCGACATCGTCGCCGATCATAATTGACTCATCTCTTTGTCTGCTTAGAACCAACATTGCTAACTCCTTTTGCCGGCCAGCCTTATCTTATTATATGTTACGAAAATCCCAGCCAACTGTTCGTCCTTTTGCTCCTAAAATATATTTATATAGTCTTGTTTAATAAATACTTAGCTTCAAACCGCATCTATCAACAAACTTTTGACACAAATATATTTCGGCTAATTTCGAGACCAAAAACAACCACTTTTATCTTTTTTTGGTTAATTAAGTCTGAATTTAACGATTTAGAAGTATATATGCTTTGAATACAAGCACTTATGTAAAACAAAAGACATGAAAAAAGATATGTCAATTTTGCCGGATTCGGTCTATTTTGCTAATTTATCTCATGTTTTCGCCAGTATTCATAGCGAATAGCCATCCAGTAGCCGGCAACCGAACCCAATGTGCCAAAAGCCACCATCTGCACCGGAAGTACGGAAATAACCGAATTAGAGAAAAAGGCTGCGGGCCAGTTTTGAACCATATACGGCACTTCTCTGGCGTAAAGAGTGACCATAAAAGCAGTTACGAAAGCACTGGCGATTGAGGGCCAAATATAGCTGACATTAAAAAATTTCTTTGCGACGAACGCGGCACACCCAAATGAGACTAATACGGCAAAAACAACCTGCCCGACAGCCGGTTGGGCGACGACCGAGCCCAGGTTGCTATCGAG
>CAZHBL010000718.1:0-2878 GCA_964530105.1 uncultured Pirellulales bacterium
GCTGAGCGACTACCGCGGCAAAAATGTTTTGATTGTTTTCTGGGCAACCTGGTGCCCTCCCTGCCGGATGGAGATACCGGATCTGATCAAACTGAGAAATACAGTCAGCCAGGATGATTTGGCCATTCTTGCCATCTCGAATGAGAATTCGAGCGTGGTCAAAAAGTTTGTCGCCGAGGCAAAAATGAATTATATAACCCTGCTCGACCCGGGTGTTCTGCCGGCCCCGTATGATTCTATAAGCGCCATCCCGAGCAGCTTCTTCATCGATTCCAGTGGCAAAATCAAGCTGGGCAGTACCGGCCTGGTCTCATTGAATGAAATCAAGGCCATATTTGAGGCCGAATAATCATTACGGAGCAGTTCTGATGCGATACAATCCAATATCGTCGATGAACATCTTACCTGCACCGCCAGGGGCCGTCATATTGCCTTGAGTTCCAAGACCAATCGCTATTCTGTCAACATTAGTAAGGTCGATACCCTGATCGGCAAAGGCCTGTAGCGGAACGACCCATTCGGTCCAGGTGTCGATCTGAGCCGCGGCGGGATCATCGTGGACTACCACGGCTGCCGGGCCGGAAGTGTTGGAAATCGCCACATAAAGAGGCTCAGCAGCGTTGCCGGCTATGCCGATATCCTGGTTCGTCCACGTTGTTGGACTGACCGTGCCGACAATTTGGACGTTGGAGAATTTGGCCTCGCACGTTAGAGCGTCATCATGACTGGTCAGAGCCAACCCGACGTAGACATCCGTATTCATCGAGATGTTCTGGGGCTGAGAATTTGCTACGGGTACCCATGTTGAGCCGTTGGTCGAATGGTAAGCTGTAAAGCTGCTGGACAGGCTGCGCTCTAATTTGAGCCAATGCGGGGCGGTAATACCGGCCTCGGTCGTACTGTCAGCGTTATCATTCGTGTTGATGCGATATTGGAAGGAGATTCCGCTTTCCGGCGTTACACACATAAAGGCGTATTTAGAGTCGGGTTCCAGCGTACTGCGAATCATCACGCCGGCTTTGGCCCAGGCGTTAGTGTTCTCGACGCTCTCGACTTTGGCGACAATTGAGCCGGCGCCTTTGAGCATCTTGTATGCGAAATGGAATTCATCGGCCTGATCCCAGATATCCACGCCGGAGCCGGTCATCCTGTAAGTGCCGACCGGGCCCTCAACGAAGCTGCCGACAGATGCCGGATAGCCTCTGAACCAGAGGGACAATTCGCCGACATCGTATTTAGTCCAGTCACGCCGAGTGCTCAGGGTCATCTCTGTTTGCGAATATTTTGAGTAGCCCTGTTTATTATTGTCGTAGAAGAACGGCATTGATTGACTTCCGCCGTGAACAACGGTCAGTTCGGCAAATGAGCTGGTGTTTTCGTCGCCTACAGTGGCACCTGTCCCGTTACCGGCAAAGTAAGGTGGAACGCCCGGGGCTCCATAGCCAAGTCCGTCGTGCCACGCGAACCAGATCTGGTTGTCTTCCGAGTCGTAATCCTCAAAGTCATCTACGATTAGATAGTCAGCTACTGTAAAGCTCCAAAGACTACCCGTGCTGACCATCATGTCCGGATTGTACTCATCGATCCGCCAGTAAAAAGGTCCGGTTCCCCAATCAAGATATTCCGTGGGATTATAGCTGGTTGCAGTTTGCCTGCCTCGATAGAAGCCCGATGTATCGGAACTGTCGGCTATTTCTACAGCGATTCGGTTCGTTCCGAAATATATATCATGCTGAGTTGCCCCGTTTCCAGGCGACCAGCTCAAGGATTGTTTCGCTTCTTCAACATCCACTATCGAGTTATTATCCGGACTCGGACTCCATGCGAGTAGCGGATCACCTCTGGTAAGTTCCACAATCCCGGCTTGTGTCAGTGCCGCATTGTAGAAGCGAACATCATCCACCATACCGACATATAAATCGCTCGGTGTTGAGTCGTCCCATTCCTGTCCTATCGACCAACGTGTCACGGTATCCAGAGCGAAGGCGGCGTTATACGTGCCTACCTGGACCGCATCGACGTAAATATATCCTCTTGATCCGTCTCTGACATACGTTAGCATATGCCACTGGCCATCATTGACAGCGGGGGGGAAATCTCCTATGTCGTTAGTTTCATTCACATACGGATTCCCACTACTAATGCCAAACATGAAGGGGTGATCGCTGGCGCTATCGTTAGCTGTAAAAATGTTCCCCTCGTCCGTCTGCGTGGTTTTGATCCATGCGCTAATGGTAATATTGGTGCTTGTTATATCGTCAACGACACCGTCAATTACGACATAATCGGAGCCGCCCAAATCCAGCGCGCTGTTTAAGATACCTTCCACCCATTGCGGATCACCTCCTAACGTAGCATGATTCTCATACCCCGACCAATCAAGTGAGGTACTGCCGTAACCTTCGTCGAATTTCCACCAGCCGATGAGATTGGGATCCGTAATCGAGATTTCAGGTTTTGTCCTGAAAGCCCAGACATCGCCCTTATTTATGTTCGTACCGTCATATTCATCGACTCGCCAATAGTACGCCGTGTTTTCCGCAAGAGGGCCTGGATTATAGGTTGTTGACGTCCTGGAGGAAGCTCCGGTGGCGTCGTTAACATCATTATAACTTGTACCGAAGTAGACATAGTGCGCTGTAGCACCAAAACCTGCCGTCCAGCTTAGTGTAGCATTTTGTGCCTCAAGTTTCAGGCCATCATATGGTTCGGGATCGTATGCGGTTTTGGACGGAATGGTAAAACTCCAAATCGGGCCTTCGTATATCGTGACGCCGTCGGCCTCAACTTCGTCGATACACCAGTAATAGGTTGTACCCGGAGTAAGACCGTCCGGAAAGGGATATCCGGAATATCCAACAGGTAACTGCGTGTCGGT
>CAZHBL010000719.1:0-2848 GCA_964530105.1 uncultured Pirellulales bacterium
TCTTCCATCAGGGCCTTGCGAGCGGCGGCCAACTGCCGGCTCCTCGCCCTGGGATAAACCGTGTTCGGATCATCAGCTTTGGTACCTAACGTAGCCGAGGCGAGACGCTCGACAATCAGATTGGGATCCTCTTCCAGACGCTCCAGCAGCACATCGTAGTCTGCGTTGAGAGATCTGAGCCGATCCAGGGATTCCTGGGCCGCTCTGAGGAACTGTTTGTTCTGATAGTACTGGATTAAATCGTCACAGAGTATGGAGCTGCTCAGCGAGGCTGCACCGATACTGAAGAACAGAAAAAACAAAACCACCTGGATGACTTTTCGTCCCTGCATAGCTCAAGGTAAGGCGGCCGGCAAACCGCCCGTCCATTTCTCCATAATATCCCAAACAAAGCACACCGTTTTACGAAAGATTATCGACTTTCTTCTCCGGCGTCAAGAATCGATTGAATTGGTTGTTGAGATATCATTTATCGAAATAGTCTTTTTTCTTGTCGCATTTTTGCCTCGAAATTGCTCTTAATAATAGAAGCGCTTTTCTATAAAAAGGCCCGATCGTGCGAACAGATGCAGAATTGGTGAACGCTGTCTTGGATGGCGAAAAGCAAACTTTTGCCGTGCTCGTAAAACGTTACGAGCGGCCGGTACGCGCCGTGGCGCTGGACGTTCTGGGCGATTATCATTCCGCCTCGGATGTCTCTCAGGAAGCTTTCGTTAAAGCTTACGAACAGTTAGACAGGCTGCGAAAACCTGAAGCCTTCGGCTCCTGGCTGATGAAGATAACCCGCAGGTTCGCTCTTGATTCGTTGCGTCGAAGGCCAAAAGAAAGTCAACTGGAACCAAAAATCGCCGCGGCCATAGAAAGTCCGGACGGACAGCTTGACGAGGACAAACGGAGACTCTTAGCGGCTGTCGTTAAGCTGCCGAAGGCTGAAAAGCAGGTTGTAATGCTCCGCTACTTTGGCGACAACAGCGTTGGAGAAGTCGCGAAAATAACCGGCCGAAGTGTCGGCACCGTAACCAAACAACTATCACGGGCACACAAACGCCTGCGAAATGTACTCTCAGAAACGGAGGCAGAATAATGACTGCTAAGAAAAAGATAGAAGAAGGGCTGGAAAAGCTGGCTCGAGCAATTAGATCCGACGACGAACTTGTTGAGAACGTGATGAGCCGCATCGCCGCAAGGCCGGTCGGTGAATCTGGAAGAATCGAGAAAGTGAGTGCCAAACTCATTGCAAGGAGACTTATTATGAACCGTTTCACGAAATTCGCAGCCGCTGGGATGTTAATAGCTTCAGCAGTGCTAATAATAACGATCTTGGACAAATCAGCGACACCCGCCTACGGGATTACTGATTTGCCGGAATTGATCAAGAACGCCAGGACCATGCACATGAAAGGATGGTTTTACAGTTCCCAGGCGGAACAAAAGAACGGAGAACCTGTGAAATTAGAATTTGACTATTGGTTCGATATTGAAAACGGGCGTTACAGGTTGTATAAACCGGGAGGTATCGACAAAGATACAGGTAAACCCAAATACTTTATAACCGTTTCAGACGGCCAATATGTGATGAGTTCAGCTTTCAAACGATCGCGTGATGGTCGAACCTGGAAATCAATTTCTTTCACTAAACTTAGTCCTTTTAAGGCCCGGCTTGAGACATATAAAACATACGGTTCTTTAATGCAGATGTTTGGGAATATCGATCAGATCAAAGGCTCGACGAAAGTCGGGCAGGAAAAAATTGACGGAATTGTCTTCGATATCTGGCAAACTGAATTTTATCTGGTCAACGGCTTCGGCAATAGAATTAGAACATGGTTGGCCTCTGAATCAGGGGACATAGGACGAGTGCTATTCTGGCAGACGAGGACGAGACAGAATGATGAAGAGGATTTAAGGCTGATATTCGACCTTCATACTATTGAGCTTGGGGTAGTTCCACCGGAGGGGATTTTCGATACAACTCCGCCGGATGGATACGAATTGGATAATACCAAGGAGACCGCTCTGACGGACACGCTCGGGATTGATCCCCAAAAAGGTTGCCAAAAAGACTATGAATTACATTCTCACATAGGCTTTACGCTTAGAAATGGCAGTGTCATAATAGGGTGGAGCTGCCCTAATAAAACCCGTAGATCACAAGCTGATTTGTTCAAGAATCTTGCTTTCGGAGGAAAGCTACCTGAGCTGGCAGCAAAAATCGAAAGTCTAACCTCAATTCCGGATAAACAGAGCGTAGAATATGCTGGACATCATCTTGCCTATACACAAAAGGACGGGATTTTCTACGAATGGACCCTCTATGTCCCGGACGAGAAACCGCCTGCACGAAACTCACTCCTTGGCTATAATCTTAATGTCATATACCAGGTTGACGAAAGTAAATTTGGCGATAGGTCAAGTAATCTGATGGAAGATTTGGCTATTGATGCAGACTCTGATTTCGACACATGGGTCCGGGGCGCTATGGCCTGGCTTAGCGATGATGGAATGGCTCCGGAGCAAGTAAATTACAACAATGTTCTGAGATTAGTTGAGCAAATCAGAAGATCGAAGTCTCAATAGAAAGCGACTAAGGCGGGCAGCAGACCAAATTCGGGAGAATCAGCCCTTTTCCTGGCCTGTAGCTTTAGTTTTTCTGAGTTTTGAGAAATATTTTTAAAATATTGTAACTTTTTGGGGAGTTTCGCGTCTATATAGGTAGGAACACATAATAGGCCGTCCATAAAAGCCTGCCCCAAAAGGGCGGCTATCAGAAATACAATATGCGTCATCACCCTCCTTCAAGAGGCCGATACCCACAGGGTCGGCCTTTTTTTGTTGATAGTTCATGGTT
>CAZHBL010000720.1:0-2848 GCA_964530105.1 uncultured Pirellulales bacterium
TAGAATACCGCAGAAGCAGACAAGGCAGGTTCTTGACCTGATAACATATTAGATTATTAATTAAATGTTGATGGAGAATTGCCATGAAAAAGTTAGAATTCGTATTGATTGCGTTGATAGTCTTCAGTTCCGGCTGTCAGAAGCAGAATGACTCAAAAATCCATGTTAGAGAAGGAGTCGCAAGTGACACGCTTGGAAGCAATATTGTTACCAGACCGGTCGCGCATGCTTTCAGTGCCTTGATCGGTGAAGGAATTGAAGTCACCAACGCCGTTACCAGAATGAGTGATGCCGGATTTCTTGAGCTTTATGTCAACGGAAACAACAAGTCGTATCAGACCAAACGCTTCAGATACAGAGTCGAATGGCTGGATGCAGACGGACTTCAGATTGAAACGAAAACAAGTGTGTGGCTGCCGTACTCGGCGATGGGCAAATCACCCTTTACCATTAAAGCTGTTGCGCCGAGAAAGCAAGCCGTAGATTTCAGAATGGATACGAGAAAATGGGAGTAAATTATGAAAGCGAAAGTATTATATCTAATAACGATGGTATGTATTTTAGCGGCAGGATGTGCCCAGGAAACAACAATGATCGATACCATGAATGACGAGGGAAAGGCTGTTATGGCTCTGGACTACAGGGACTTCGATATGGCAGCGAGTAAAATGGTACAGTCAATGCTCGGTTCGGGAGCCCTTAAAAAGCAGGACGGCGGCAGGTATGTTGTGGCTACCGGCAGAATCGTCAACGATACGACGCAGAGAATCGACACCGACCAGCTAATGGTAAAAATCGAGACCGAGATATTAAACAGTGGACAGGCTGTTATGACCTCCGCAATCGGCAGCGGTTCCGACAAGCTGCTCCATGAGACAAGAGAACTCAGGGATTCCGAAGAGTTTGATCCCAATACGGTGGCCAAAAGACAAACCCTCATCGCACCTGAACTGACCATATCCGGTAAAATCTTTCAGAGGAATATCAGCTATGACCGAAACACACAGCAGATTGAGTATTATTTCCAACTGAAGCTGAGCGATGTTAAGAGTGGATTGAGATTTTGGCAGGATGAAACTCTTATTGGCAAAAGGGGCAGCAATAGATCTGTTTCCTGGCAATAGAGTTTAATCGAAGTTTTTTTCAAAGGGTGGACAAATGAAAAAAATAGCGAGTATTATTGCGCTCTGCCTGCTTACAGCGGCAGTTGTAACCGCCGGTAATGCGCCGGGAGCGGAAAAGAATCCGGCCGGCAGCACCGGCGATAAACGCAGCACGCCGCCCGTTCTGTTAAAGACTGAGCCAAACAACGCGGTTATCAAGGAAGTCGTCGGCCGCGGTCGTAACAGGGACGAAGCCATCAAGAACGCTCTGTACAGAGCAGTCGAGCAGGTAAGAGGTGTTAAAGTCGATTCCAGCAACTACGAATTCGGCTTCCGCAGCTCGGGTGTGGGAGTGGGTGGCAATGGGCCCGGTCGCAGGAGAATCGAGTTCGATTCTGTAGATGTTGCCACGAACGGCACAGTCTATACAACTGATATCGGCGGCCTTGTAAGAAGCTACGATGTTCTCGATGAAAAGCAAATCGACCCGGACACCTACGAAGTCACGCTCCAGGTAGCCGTTTACGACTATAGTACACGAGGCCGGACAGGACGGGTCAAGATTGCCTTGATGCCTGCAAAAACTCAGCAGAATAATTACGGCTTTTTGAACCAAACAATATCCGGCGACACACTTTCGTCGCTGTTTTCCCAGCGGCTTGTTGCCGGACTAACCCGGACTAACAAATTCGCCGTTCTTGACCGTGAAAGCATTGATGACTTCGTCAGGGAAAAAGATATGCTCTTTTCCTTCGATGCTCCTCTTGGAGAACAGGCAAAGCTTGCTGAAACTCTCGGCGCCGATTATCTGCTCGTAGGGACCATAACCCAGGCCAGGATCGAAAGGATCGACAGGTACCTGAAGGCCGCCGATTATACGGCGAGGAAATTCAAAGCACGATTCAATTTCGATTACCGGCTTATCGACAGCGCCACAAAACAGGTGGTCCTGGCGTCGGCTGCACAAAAATATCTTGAGGACGAACAGGTCAGAAGACTTGCCGACGAGCAGAATCCGGTCGAATGGGACCCGGCACAATTGCGCGATGCTTTTATCTCACTCGTGGCCAATGATGTGATTGCAGCGATTATCGACAATGTATATCCTATCACCGTCGCTGCGGTACAGGAGGATGGCCAGATAATTCTGAACCAGGGCGGCCAGAGAATGAAAAACGGCATGTTGCTCGATGTCTTTACGATGGGCAAGGAGATTCTCGATAACGATACCGGAGAATCGCTCGGAAGGGTCGAAAGCCACGTCGCCACCATCGAAGTTCAGAACGTATCGCACACCATGTCAACGGCCAAAGTGGTCGAAGGCGATGTGTCAAAAGTAAACACAGGTTTTATTTGCCGTATACGAATAGAGAAGAGAGATTATGGCGTCGGAATGAAACCGGACGTTATTAGAACCAAAACCGGGGGAGTCAAGCTGCCGTTTGATAATTAGCAGCTTACAATAGTTAGACTGGATGCTTGACAAGTTGAAAGCCCCCTTAGGCGTCGTCCGGTTCTTCCAATAATACCGTGTTGGCGTTTAGTTTTATATATACCCTTTGGGTATAACAAAGAATTTGAAACCGCCTACATCGCTGAAGAAGATTCTGTCCTTATTATTTTCAAACCAAGAGCGCCATTGTTCCGCTTTCTGGAATGATTCAGTCGTATATCGCGCCAGCAAAAGCCGGGCGGTATCGGCGTGCTTTTCATCTTCTAAAAGAGAAATCAGCCGTTCGAGGGTT
>CAZHBL010000721.1:0-2840 GCA_964530105.1 uncultured Pirellulales bacterium
AGGATTCTGTGAAGTTCTTGCTGCTCGCTCTTTAACTTCAAAGACACCGAAGTCGCGAAATTCCAGGCGGTTGTTTTTAGCAAGCTCTGAGGTTATCTCATCGAGGAATTGCTGCACTACGGTTTTGACGGTTATCTGATTGCTTTGAGTCCTCTCAGCGACTCGGTCTACGAGTTCTTTTTTTGTTATTGTTGGCATCAATTTGCCCTCAAATCCAGATTAGATTGACCGCAACAGTATACGCGAGGGATTGGGTTGAAGCAAATGGTTTGTCGGAACTCGAATAGAATGTGAAACGACTCACCGTTCTCCGTGAGGAGGCGCCGCCAGACTAATTGACACGTTCTCGGGCTCAGCAGAACACTCTATCGTGTAAGCAGTCGGTTCCCCGTCGGATTTTTGACTATTGGCGCGGCATGCATTTCAATGATATATGCTTGCAGTCCCCTTAGACAAAGCTATTTGCATTTAAGATCATGTGATCATTATCATTGCCTCACCCCAAAAAGCATAAAAGGCACTTCGCTGCGCTCAGCTAACCATTTAAGCTTTCTGGCTTTCATTCCTTGAATTTCACTTCCCGTGAAATTGCCTCCTGCGCTAAAAAACATAAAAGGCACTTTTCAGTTAACCATTTAAGTTTTCTGTTTCTTCGAAACCCGCTTAGTCTGGCATGTTCGGAAAATTCTTTCCTCACCTTGGGCTTTTCGCCCGGAATAAGCAAGGCCCAAGTAAATACTTGGACGCTGGGTTCGATAAGCCCATGTAGTCCAGAGCAAATGAAAGGGGGTTATAAGAAAAAATGCAGGAACAAACACAACAAAACAACGACAATTCAACCGTCAGAATAACCAGAGCCGCAATGGAGGGGGAACTTGGCGACGCCTACAAAAGATGCTGGGCATTTGCTTTTAAGTATGCTTCCGATGAGCTTGCTTTTGACGACCAGGTCGAAAACCTTTGCAGGGAGTTTGATCTTTTCAAACCTCAAGCTTTATGGTTTGTAAATGGTGCAAATTCAATTCTATTGCTGAAGGAAGCGAAGGAAATCCGTCAGGCAAATCAAAAAGACGACAATTCAAAAAAGGTTAAGCAGCGAGAATTGACTGACTTTTCCAGATATGCAAAAACAAAACCATCGGAAAATTATGTCTCTCAGCTTGAAATGATGTCCTTTCTTGATGATGTTGATCAGATGAGCCAGGACTTGGAATTCTCTGAATTCTGGGATGAATTAGGTAAAATAAAGCAGAAGGTTCTTGAGAAGAGCTGTGCAACGGAGGAAGAGGTTCTGAAAATATTTAAAATCCGTTCGGTTGTCGAGAGAGCAAAAGAAGAAAACGAAAGATTTTTCGATGCGTATCCAATCAGCACGGATGCGTGGGAGAACGGGTATTTTGATGTTGCCGGTGAAATTGTTTTCAATTAAGGGGCATTTTGCCCCTTTTTTATTTTATATAGCTGCGCCTATGCCATTTCTAAAAAAAGGCACTCACTTCGTTCGTGCAAAATTCGGCGTATTACTGTTCCGTCTTAACGGTCAGTAATTCACCTTGGTAACGACTTGTTCAACTAAAAAGATATTTGAGCTATCTAATTTAAAAGAAGAGGCATACTGATTTTTTCCAGACTCATGTGAAAAAAATCTCATTAATATTGAAAGGAGGAGAATGAACATGAAAACTGAAAACTATCCAAAAAATGACGGCACATATGGGACAAGATATACCCTTGAAAAAGGAGATGTGATTGAGGCCTTAGTTCCGAAACCAAGAGAAGCATTGCTTGGTAAATCAAAATATCCGTCCTATTCGATAAAGGTTGCCTGGAGCAGCAAGGGTATCTATGTCGCTTTAACGCACGGTCAATATAAGCGTTTGATGGGGCTTGGTAATCTTGATGGACGAAAACTCGTTGCAGTAGGTTATCAGGGGCAGGCTGGGAAAGAACTAATCGGACTTGATTTCCTTGATTGAACCTGAAAAACAAAAACTTTTTCCTTTTTTTTAATTTTCCAAACGATTTTTTCTTCTTTTTCATGTGAAGAAAAAATCACACCTCAAAACAAAACTAAAAGGCATTACTGAAAAAATACGAGAATGAGCAGATATTACAGATTGGTCGTCGTAGCTACCGGTATTTCTGAGGAACAGCTTTTAAAAGTATGCTCGGAACAATTTGGCTGGGATGGACAAACCTCTCGCTGGAAAGACGAAGTATTCTTTGACGGCGAAGGCTCTCTTTACGGAGGAATGAGCGAAGAAGAAGCTCACCAGGAAATTTATGCCGCTCTAAAGAAAATAAATTCCGAAGCAAAAATCAGAACGCGGTGGACTTGCCTGGAGGAACTTCCATATGAAGAATATGGTGATGATATAGATTAGAATGGGACAATACTACAAACCGATGAATCTCGCAAACGGCCAGTGGCTTTACTCGCACGATTACGGGAGCGGCTTGAAGCTGATGGAGCACTCCTGGATTGGCAATCAATTTGTCGGGGTGGTTATGAAAATGATGCTTCCAGGCGGGCAGTGGCACAAAAAACCAATTGTCTGGTGCGGGGATTATTACAGCGAAGAGGGTGAAGAAGATTATTATGACCGGGTAGTCGACGGTAATAAAATCAGACCTGAAGAAACTCTATCGGAGGAAGAACAGTGTAGAGCTATCCTGGTAAACCATACAACCAAAGAATATGTTATTTATTCGAAGTTGCCCGGTGATTTAGACAGATGGCAAATCAATCCACTACCGTTATTAACCGCACTTGGAAACGGAAGAGGTGGAGGTGATTATTATGATGATCTGCCTGATTCAGATAAGGTTGGCATCTAAGC
>CAZHBL010000722.1:0-2835 GCA_964530105.1 uncultured Pirellulales bacterium
GCGTTCCGGCTCTTTCCAAATCGATATCGATGTCCGAGTTATTTTTGATCTCGACCCAGATTGTATCTCTGTATTTATTGTAAGGCTTGCCGATTTCAACGGACTCTTTGAAAATTGCATCGAGATATTCTTTCCTGCCGATAAGTTGGTCTTTGAACCAGACTGTAGTCCTTCCTTCGACGAGGGCTTCTTTTACGGCATCAATACTTCTTTGACGGGCAAACACCAGGGTCATCGACCTGTGATTGCCGGCAGAAGTTTCGAGCAGGGTTGCCGGTTGATGGATGTCGGAGTTTCCCATCATGGTCAGATTCTTTTCGAGGCACCATTCATGGGCTTCAGGATAATATGAATCGCCGTTTACGACTTCGATCCCGTGCATCAATTTGTTCTCATAAAGTATGGTGTGAGTATCGAACCATCCCTTGTGTTCGGGTTTCCAGCCGGGATGATTCCAGAATACAAAGGCATTCTGTTTGTTGGCTATTTTGATGCCCTCAATAAGATCTTTGACATCCAGTGCGTTTGCATCATTGATGAAGATGGCGTTGAAATGCCCGGGTGGTGTTTCCCTGGTGAACTCCGCACCCCTGATCAATAATATGTTTTTCTCTCTTGCTTGCGATACTGCAATTTCGTGAGACCGGCCGTGATTGGTCGGGACATCCTCTTTATGAGGCTGATACTCGATATGATCGGTTATCGAAATTACGTCCAGCCCTTCCCTCCAGGCTTCATCGACTCGTACCGGAGGCCACACTGAGCCGTCGGAAAAAACTGTGTGCATATGCAGGTCACATTTTAGCGTTTTGTAACCCATGATATCGGGGAAATTAATTTCGCGCCTGCTCTGGCCGAAGGCAAACACGGCAAATAACAGGTTAACAAGAAGGATAGACAATATGATTCTTTGCCTAATTTTCATTTTCATAATCCTTTCTTCGATAAAAATCTCGATTTTGCACCTGAGCACGGAGCCATGAATTTGACTATGATAGCAGGCATTCCGACGAATATCCAGTATACAGCAAGGAAATCGTTCATAAATTAATTGCGGTATGGCTTAACACTGCCAGTGTCTAAAGTTGAGTCACCAACAAGTGGGCGAATATCATCTATCTGGAAATGCACAAGGTACTTATTCGAATCGTCGTCAGGCGAGCAGATTTCCGGCTGTTTCTTTCGGAACATTTCCACTACGGACGTATTGCTTTCCTCTCGAATCTTGGTCAGGTACAACCTTTTGCCGGTATATCCTTTGCCCTGCTCAACGAACATGTAAGCAGCGCGCGGATTGGATTTAAGGTTTTTGCGAGTTAGACGCTCTCGCATAATAAACGCAATAGTAGTTTCATCAATAACGTGTGGTTTGGCATAGATAGCAAGATCAACCATTCCATCTTCATCGGCGGTGGCTAAAATGCCGAAACCCTTCACATTTTCGAAATAATCGAACAAATTCATGCCTAATAGCTCCAAAAAAATTACCCGGTTGTCTTATCAATATCAGCATACCCGAATTTGAATATTACAGCAATAATTTCCTGGGTATAGATAGTCGATTGGCTATTGAGAGCCATTATACAGATTATTTTCGGAACTCTGTTTCTGGCTTTGGTTATATATGACCTCGTCGTTATCCGCAAATATACAAGACAGGCGAAATCTGCCACATTCGAGAACATTTCTCTTGACGAGAGTATGTGAATATGGTAGAATACTTTACATAAGTTGGTGAGGGACAGATGGGGTGGATGGATCTCAGGCAGGGGGGGAATCTTTCATATATTTCTTTTACTGTTCAAAACAACGGTGTCTTGCCTGGTTCGTATCCAATATTTATGTTCTGATATTAAACTTAATTTTGAGGAGGGTAACTATAATGAAGAAGCTGGTAACAATTTGCATTTTATTGGTACTGATGTCGACAGGAGCTGCTAATGCCGCTTTCACATTGACGTTTGATGAGCTGCCTACACAGCCTGTTGACGGTTTAAGCTACATGGGAGTAACGTTTGGTTTTAAGGTTGGCGGGAGCCCTTCGACCGATGCTGTCTACAACGGTATCGGGCCGGGAACGCTTACCTATCTGCAGGATCCGACATTAGAGGGTACCACGGCTGGTATTCTCACCCTTGATTTCGCTACGCCTACTGATCAGCTTCAATTCGGTGTTGCACTAAACAGCTACTATGCCGCGACAACGGCATACGTAGTCAAACTTTACGACCCATCATATGCGCTTATCGGCGTTTACTCAGGGAATACGTCTCCGCTGGTGCTTTGGTCGGAAGGCCAGTTTACGTATAGCGGGACACCGGTTCGTCGAGCAGCTATTGGTTTCAACGAGCAGGCAAGCAGCCGGTTTGCATTGGATAATTTGACCATTAATCCTGTTCCAGCCCCCGGCGCTGTTTTATTGGGCAGCATTGGATTGGGTCTTGTTAACTGGCTGCGTCGTCGAAGGACGTTGTAAAGCATATTTATGTCCAAGTTGAATAGGGCTGCGAGTCTGGTACTTGCAGCCCTTTGAGCATTAAGTACCTTCAGTCTTCCTTGCTCTTTTAGGCAGGACCATACTTATTGTACGCCCAATCCAAAATCTCAATCTGACTAATTTTTCTGGGAAAAGTCGGAAAATTCATAAAAGATCCTTTTTGGGGTATAAATTTGGGATTTCATTATAAATGTGAGAAAAAATCTCAAAAATTAGCGAATTTTGTATTGACGACAGCATAGGAAATATGGTATAAATGGGTAATTGAAGTTACTCAAGTTCTGTACATTTTGACTTCATGATGTATTAAGTATCCATAGTTCCTGGGCAACTACCTA
>CAZHBL010000723.1:0-2831 GCA_964530105.1 uncultured Pirellulales bacterium
GAATTTGGCGAAGATGCCGGGCGGTTGACCGACGCATTGGCCCGGCTTCCGTTTGAGCAGCGAGAAACAATCATCCTGCATTTGAACGGCGGGATGAAATTTAAGGAAATCGCCCGAATGCAGAGAATTCCGCTGAGCACCGTCCAGGGCAGATACCGTTACGGACTTGAGAAGCTCCAGACAATCTTAAAGGAGAGAGCGAAGAAATGAGTTCTGTGGACAATATAGAGCGGGCAATCGCCGAGTTGAATCTGGCTACGAGAGCCGAGACGGACAAGCGTATTCTTGACGATGCTTATGCGGCCCTCGGCAAAGCCGTGCATAAGCGGCAGCCAGCGACAGGCACAGACATTTTGCGGATGTTTATGCGAAGCAGATTTGCCGTGCCAGCCGCGATCGCGGCGATGATTCTGCTGGCTTTCGCTCTGTTTATAGAAATCCGGACCGAAAAAGCGGTTAACATTAAAGGAATTTACGGAGCCCTGAGCAAGGTCGAAAATATCCATCTCTCTGAATTCCAGGCGGGCCGGACGAGTCCGGATCAGCAGGTATGGGCTTCTAAGACCCTGGGTGTGAAACTGTTCAAAACCGAACTTGGCAATCAGGCTCAATATACGCTGTGGGATACGAAAAATAGAGTAAAGATGATAAAGTTTCTGTCTTCGGATTCCATTCGGACTGAGCCAATTACCCAGCAGATGCTCGCCGAGATTGAAAAATCAAAGGTGGGATCAACCGATATGGTTCCCTTTTCGGATGGAAATGATTTTCCCGGAGATGCCCAGTGGAGCCGGATAGACGACAGGGAAATCTCGGCTGCAGTTCCCGGCACCAAAGCTTACGAACTGACCTGGATAGCAAAAAGCACAGACTCGCAAGCGGTTGTGCATAGAAAGTGGCGAGTTTTTGCAGAAGACCGTACCAATTTGCCCAGGAAAATCGAGTGGTATGCGAAATCCAGACCCGAAGATGAATATGGAGTTGAACGATTTGTTGTCATTGCATATCCCAGCGAGGGTGAAATTCAGAATATTATTAAAAATATATTCGGCCCGCGCGATGACCGGCCGGATAACCCGGAATATATAGGTACCCCGGGAGCCCAAAGATAAAATCTGAGCAGGCAAACATTCTCCCTGTTGAGGTTGAAACCCGCCGCTGTTTGTGATACAAAGGGGGAAAGACTAATTCCAGATCAGGGAAGGTCCCTATGGCGGTTCAGTTTATTCTTGGCAGAAGCGGTACCGGAAAGACTCGCTGTTGTATCCGGGCGATTGTCGATGCACTGCTGGAGCAGAGCGAGCAGGAGTTGATTCTGCTGGTTCCCGAGCAGGCGAGTTACCAGGCGGAACGTGCAATCCTGGCCGATGAAAGAATCGCCGGCTATAACAGGCTGCATGTGCTTTCTTTCGACCGGCTGCAATTCATGTTGCTGGGCAAAAATACCGCCATGCCCAGACTTTCACGCATCGGCCGGCAAATGATCGTCCATCGGATCCTGCGTGACAATCAGAGTAAATTACAGCTCTTTGGAGCGGAAACCACATGGTCCGGCTTGTCCCGCCAAATGGCTCAGACGATTACGGAGTTGCACCAGTATGCAAAAACCCCCGATGACGTCGAGAAGTTGCTGAGCGAACTGGCAAAAGACGAACGGAATCATTTAGCCGTACTGAAATTCACCGATATCGGCCTGGTTTTCAGAGAATACCTGAAATTCATCGAGGGTGATTTTATTGATCCGGACGCTCAATTAATGCGTGCCTGCGGGGCGGTAGCAGCGTCAAATCTGGCTAAAGGCGCGAGGTTGTGGGTCGACGGTTTTGCCGGCTTTACTACGGCGGAGTTTGTGATTCTCGCTGAGCTGCTGAAAATGGCCAAAGATGTGCACATCGCGCTTTGCCTGGATCCGTCAAATATCGACTTGAAGAATCCTGATATGGGGAAACTCGATGATGTTGGCTTATTCAATCCGACCGAACGGGTTTATTGCAGCATTTTCGAACTTGTCAAAAAGAGCAGGCTGAAAGTGGCTGAGCCGCTCATTCTTGGCCGGGCAATTCGGTTCTCTCAATGCCGTGAGCTTGACCATGTCGAACGTAATATATTTATGCTTCAGGCACCCAAAATGCTGACGTCGGACAACATCCGTATCGTTTCGGCGCCGAATGAGCGGGCGGAAGTTCAGTTTGTCGGCAGGCAGATACTCAAGTTGGTCAGGGATAAGGATTTTAGATATCGTGACATAGCAGTAATCGCATCGGATATCGACAGGTATGAGCACTATATAAGGGCGTATTTTGAAGATTACGGCGTGCCGTTTTTTATTGACAAGCGAAGGCCGCTGAATCACCATCCGGTCGTTCAGCTCGTCTCTTCTGCTCTGCAGGCAGTGACTGGCGGCTTTATGTACGGCGACATTTTCGCATATCTTAAAGCCGACCTCGTGCCCATAAAAAGTTACGACATAGATTTGCTCGAAAATTACTGTCTTGCGTTCGGCATATCGGCACGTGACTGGCAGAGTGACAATCCATGGCATTTTGCCGAGCCGGACAATGAGCGGTTTGACGAGCGGCAAATTAACGACATTCGCATGAAAGTCAGCCAGCACCTGCTGGAGTTGCGGGACAGGCTGAGCCCGGCTGATGAGCAGGCAAAAGTGATCGGGGCCGAAGAGTTCACAAAGGCCATCTTCAATTTCCTTGGGCAGCTTGATGTTAAAGAAACGATTGGCGGTTGGATAAAGCAGGCCAACGAGAAAAAGGACTTTGCGGCTGCAGATGAGCATCGGCAATTTTACAATCAGTTTCTCGATATATTTGACGAGC
>CAZHBL010000724.1:0-2820 GCA_964530105.1 uncultured Pirellulales bacterium
GGCCGGTGGAACGAATCGAAAAAGGCCGGCATACTTCACAGCAGGCTGGATAGTTCCAGAGCGGTTCTCGAAGTGATAAAGCAAGCGGACAAAAAGCCGGCTGTGGTAATTCTGGCCTCGGCTATCGGTTACTACGGCTCTCGCCAAAACGAAATACTCGATGAAACCTCGACACCGGGCAAAGGATTTCTTGCAAACCTGTGCCGGCGAATTGAAAGTTATGCGGAAGAAATTGAGGGCGTGGGAGTTCGGTGTGTTGTTATTCGCACCGGGGTCGTTTTGGGCCGGGACGGAGGTGCTTTTACCAGGCTCGTCAAACCCTTTCGGTTTTTTCTCGGCGGTCACCTCGGCAGCGGCAGGCAATGGTTTTCGTGGATACATCTTGACGATGAAGTCGCCGCTATAAAATTCCTATTGGAAAACGAACACCTTAAGGGCGTTTTTAATCTCACCGCACCACAGCCTGTTAAAATGAAAGAATTTTGTAAGATTCTGGGAAAGGTCCTGCACCGGCCGGCATTGCTGAACGTCCCGGGCTTCGCCGCCCGATTGGCGTTCGGCGAAATGGCCAATGAGATACTCCTGTCCGGGCAAAAGGTTTTGCCAAAACGATTATTGAACACAAGTTTCAATTTCCAGTATACTAACGTAGAACAAGCTCTGAATGATATTACAAGATGAAGGAGAAAATTATGAGTCTTGCTGAATATTTCGAAAATATCAAAGGCCTTGGTGTCCTGGCGACAAGCGATTGCGAAGGCAACGTCGATATCGCTGTTTATTCCCGGCCCTATATTATCGATGAAAAAACCATCGCCTTAAGTATGCTGGAGAAGCTGAGCTATTCAAATATCCAATCCAATCCCAAGGCTGCGTATATGTTTGTGGAGCAGGGCGAGGGATACGCCGGTAAGAGACTGCATCTGACCAGGACCGGCGAAGAAAAAGACGAAGAACGGATAAAGCAAATTAGACAGCAGCATTCAAAAGCTAAAGATTATGATGAAAAAGTCCGGCACTTAATCTATTTCACCGTGGACAAGATTCGCCCGCTGGTCGGTGACAAGACTTGATAGATAACGCGACCTTTGAAGGAGATCAGATGTATATAATACCGGCAATCGACCTGCGGGACGGAAAATGTGTAAGGCTTATCCAGGGACAATATGACCGACAGATAAACTACCGTGACAATCCCGTCGAACAAGCGCAAGAATTCAATTCTGATGGGGCACAATGGCTGCACATAGTTGACCTGGACGGAGCCAAACTCGGCAGGCCGGTTAATACCGATACAATATCAGCCATAGCGGCACTTGGAATAATGAACATCGAGGTCGGCGGCGGATTGCGCGACGAAGCTTCCATAAAACAACTGCTCGACATCGGCGTTAACAGAGTCATCATCGGCACGAAAGCCGTTCAGGACTTCGAGTGGTTTAGCGAAATGGCACAGAAGTTCAGTAGCAAAATCGTCCTGGGCCTCGACGCCAAGGGCTCAAAGGTCGCCACTCACGGCTGGACACAGGACAGCCCCCTGACCTTGCTGGAATTTGCCGCCGAGGCGGCAAAACTGCCCTTGGCGGCGATAATTTATACCGATATAACCAAAGACGGCATGATGTCAGGCCCGAACTTCGAGAGAACAAAAGCGCTCGTCGAAGCGGTCGATATCCCTGTAATCGCATCCGGTGGCGTAAATACTATCGAAGACATCAAGAAACTGGCCGAATTCCATCCCGAAGCAGCAATCATCGGCCGAAGCCTCTATGAAGGCACCCTCAAATTAACCGATGCCATAAAGGCCGTAAAAGTATCTTAGATCCTCAACCTGCATTTTTGATGAACTACAAACACCGGTCTGTTCGGACGACATTTCCTGCCGGACAATTTAGTTTGACAGACTAATCATGCCTCAGCACTCGCCCGGCTCTTTTTCCAATATTTGGGAAAATCCGCTCGGCATATTACCTTGTCAAGCATTTTGCTGGGCCAACATAAGGTTTCTACTTAGAACCATGCTGGGCCGATCTAAGTATTATATATAGATAAACAACATGATGTTTATTGCATTGAAAGAGAATCGAAGTGATAAAAAAATTTTAATAGTAACTTAATCACAGGGAGGTATTACCATGAACCGTGAAGAAATATACAACGAAATGGAACAAACGCTTGGTCTTGTTCCGAGCTTTTTCAAATTGATTCCCGATTCCACCCTGGAGTTGGAGTGGGAACTCTTCAAGAAAGTTCAGCTTGATGAGAGTCCGATTCCAAACAAATACCGTGAATTGATAGGTTTGGCGATTGCCGGCGTTACGAAGTGCCACTACTGCGCGTTCTATCACACTGAAGTAGCCAAGTTATTCGGCGCCAGTGAAGAGGAAATTGAAGACGCAATGCACTATGCCAAAGCAGTTGCCGGATGGAGCACTTATGTCAACGGTTTACAGCTTGATCTTGAGCAATTCAAGGATGAAGTGTTGCGAGTCTGTGAGCATGTGCACTCAACCCAGCCTGTTCTGAGATAAGCTCGCACAGCCATAACGAATAGACCTAAACTACCCGCTATCTCGGCGGGTAGTTTTTCTCAATCAGTCTATTCCGGCGGTTCGAATTTGTAGCCTATTTCTCTGATTGTGTGAATGTACGTCGGGTTGTGCGGGTCCGGCTCGATTTTGTTTCTTAGCGTGGTGACGAATCGGTCGATGCTGCGGGGACCAACGTAGCAATCATAGCCCCAGACGGCGTTTAGTATATCGTCTCGGGTGAGCGCCCGGCCGGGCTTCTTTACGAAGAGTTCCAACAGCTTGAACTCTT
>CAZHBL010000725.1:0-2818 GCA_964530105.1 uncultured Pirellulales bacterium
GGCGCCGAGTACTACGACAACAAATCTTTGGGCAGGCGTCTAACATCGCTTGCCGAACGGAATTCCGCTCTTGTGCGCGTCGACAGCATTGCTCAGTCGATTGGCAAACGCAAGGTCTTGCTCATTGAGCTTGGTAAAGGAACCAAACAGGACCGCCAGATGCGCCCGGCGATGCTTGTCGTTGCTGGGATCGAGGGCAACGATTTGATCGGATGCACAGCGGCGGTCACCTGGGTCGAGCGCCTGGTAGAGCAATACCAAGACGACGCCGAAATCGCCAAACTGCTTCAGACCACGACGATATACATTGTGCCGCGGCTTAATCCGGATGCCGCCGAGCATTATTTCGCCAGCCTTAAACTCGAAACTTCCTCGAATAATAAACCCGTCGATGACGACCATGATGGTCTGTTGGACGAGGATGGGCCCGAGGACCTTAATGATGACGGGCTTATTACATGGATGCGAATCGAGGATCCTGAAGGCGAATATATTCTCGATCCGAAAGACGACCGGCTGCTCTTGAAGGCCGATCATCTCAAGAGCGAAGTCGGCGCCTGGCGCTACCTTCGCGAGGGCGTCGATAACGACCATGATGAGCTATGGAATGAAGACTGTCCGGGCGGCGTCAACTTCAATCGCAATTTTCCGTATGATTACAAATACTTCGCCGAAGATGCCGGTATTCACCAGGTCAGCGAGGCGGAGACCCGGGCGCTGGCGGATTTTGTAGTCGAGCATCCGAATATCGGGATAGTTATGACCTATGGCTCGGCAGACAATCTTTTGAAGGCTCCGAAGGGAGCGGCCCCACCCGGTCGCCGAGAGCCGATGACGGAGATTCATCAGGACGATGCCGGCTACTATCGCGTGATGGGTGAGCTGTATCGCAAGACGCTCGGTCTGGAAAAAGAGCTTGAAGGCGCCTCGGTGCCCGGTGCATTCAGTGATTGGATGTATTTTCATCGGGGCCGGCTATCGCTGGCGGCCAAACCCTGGAGTCCTGCCATTGCTGTAGAGCTTTCTAAATCCGCTGAGAAAAAGGATGAAGAACCGGAAGATAAAGCAGAAGAACAAGAACAACAAGATTCCAAATCGGAGCGTGATAAAAGTGACAAACGTTCAGACAAAGATGCTAAGAAAGACGAAGATAAGCGTAACGAACAGGAGCGTAAGGAACTGAAGTGGTTCGATGAGCATGCTCCGGAGGCCTTCGTCGAATGGCAGCCGATTGAGCATCCCGATTTTCCCGGCAAACGTGCCGAGGTCGGTGGTTATCGTCCTTTCGTCCTGACGAATCCTCCCGCTGCGATGGTTGGCGAGATTGTCGTCAAACAAGCCGATTTCCTGACAAAAGCGGCGCAGAAACTGCCGCGTATCAGCGTGCGAAAGGTTGAGTGCCGCCATCTGGGCCGGTCGGTTTACGAGGTCAAGATTCAGGTGGAGAATACTGGATTTTTGCCGACTGTATTGGAGCACGGGCGAACAACTCGCGAGATATATCCGACCAGGCTGGTAATGGAGCTGAATGATGAATCATTTCTGTCAGGAAGCCGGATTACGAATCTGCCGGCAATCCGGGGAAGCGGCGGGATGGTCGAGTCGCGATACGTCGTCAGGGTTCCGGAACAACAGAGAATCGATTTCGAAGTCATCTCGATGCTGGCAGGAAAGGTCAAAAGCTCGGTCGAGCTACCGAACGCCGAATGAATCAGCATGTAGACAATATTTCAAGATATCAGAGGTCTTTTATGAAGAACCGAATTAAATTTCAACGCTGTGTCGCCGTTTTGATTTTTTCATACATAATTTCAATACTTGCCGGAATTGCCCTTGCCTCAGATGGTTCAAGCAGGCCAAGAGTCGGTAATCCCGCCAGGCATTCATATCCTGCGCTTGGGGCGGGAAGCGAGCGTAAAGTTAGAATTGCTTGGAACAGGTACTACGATCATGCAGGGCTTACGGCAATCCTGGCCCGGTTGAACAAAGCATTTCCCGAACTGACCCGGCTGTATTCAATCGGCAAATCAACACAAGGCAGGGAATTATGGTGCCTGGAAGTGACGGCACGGAACGTCGGCGACCCGGACCGTAAGCCGGGAATGTACATAGACGGCAACATCCACGGCAACGAAATCCAAGCTGGCGAGACGGTGGCTTACACAGCCTGGTATCTCTGCCATCAATACGGCCGGCTCGATAAAGTGACGGAACTGCTTAACGAGCGGGTTTTCTATCTTGTGCCGAGTATTAATCCGGATGGACGCGATTTGTGGCTTAATCGCGGCGGCCGTGCTCGATCAGGGCTTGAGCCTACGGACGATGACCGCGACGGCCTGGTCGATGAGGATGACTGCGAGGATCTCAACGGTGACGGCCAAATTACCATGATGCGAATCAAAGACCCACATGGGCGTTTCAAACGGCACCCGGATTATCCCGACCAACTGATGGTCAGAACCAGGCCGGATGAGGCCGGAGAATATACACTTCTTGGCTGGGAGGGGATTGACAATGACGGCGACGGCGAGATCAACGAAGATGGCAGGGGAGGTTATGATCTCAATCGCAACTGGGCGTATGATTGGCAGCCGAATTATATTCAGTATGGAGCCAAGGATTACCCGTTCAGCCAGCCGGAGACGGGGGCGGTTTCCGAATTTGTACTGGCCCATATCAATATCGCAGCGGCCCAGTCGTATCACAATTCAGGCGGCATGATCCTACGAAGTCCCGGCCGGGAGGGCGGCGAGATACAAAACCGGGATGAACGGGTGCTAAGCCTGATTGCAGATCGTGGAGAAAAAATTCTGCCCTT
>CAZHBL010000726.1:0-2815 GCA_964530105.1 uncultured Pirellulales bacterium
CAAGAAATCCTTTCCTAACATGCTTGTCTTTTACCACCCCCTTTCCGCGGTCGCATCTATTGATTTTTATTGGCCGATTTTAGAGAGTGTCATAATTCCTATTCATTTGCAAGATCAACATTAATGATTTCTGAAAGTTTTAGCTAATATTGAAGTTTGGAAACTAAGATATTTTGCCACAAAGTGCACAAAAATAATCTAAAGGTACTAAATTACCAGAATATGCTGATCTGATAGCTCTTTGGTGTCCTTTTATCACGTATGCCCGGGCGATGCAACTGAGTAGGTATATGGTATCTGGTGTCTGGAAGCTGGTTTAAAGGAATACAAAAAATGATGTGAAACACAACAATACAAATACCCAATATCACCTGATTGAGCATCGCTTAAGTAGCGTTTACAGCACGGTGAATTTGTTCTACCCGCCTGCTGGGCAGGCACGTGAGTTTTCAGTCATGCGCAAATAGTCAAAGACCAAGCGTACATTGAGTGTTAGCTGTCGCATTTTTTGGGCTACGCTACGAACATTTTTGGATTTGATGATGCTGATGCCGAATCGCCGCAGTCTGGTCATATTTTCTGGCCCGTAACCGGTGCGTATGCGGCTGCGGTCCTCATCATAGTTCCAATCGATAATGTAATGGCAGCTGTTTTCGATGCACCAGTGGCCTCGGTTGGTAGCAAGGACGTGTTCAGGGTCGGCTTGCTCAGGCGTTCGGCTTGTGATTCCATAAGCGAATTCACAAGAAAATTCACCACTTTTCTTATTTGTGGTTTCCCGTTGGACGAGGAAAGCCTGTCCGACGTGAGGGAAGTTGAGATAGTCATTGAGTTGAGTTGTAGTCCATATTTTGCGGACTTCGATCCGGCCGTGATCAGGGGGATCGCAGTGGAAAAAATCAGGGTCCTTTCGATCTTCAAAATAAAGGGCGATGTCTTGAAAAAGTCCGGGCTGGTTGTTCTTAACTGTGAAGTGGTAATGAGCGTGACGATCCCGAACTAGATAGTCGGCGATTTTTTTCTGTGTCAGTAGGGCATCTGCGGTAATTTCTTTGCCCTCAATATCGATGGCATCAAGCAGTGGGATAGCGGTCTTGATTTCGTTCGTGCGTTTGAGTTCCTCACTGCCCTCTACGGGTAGGGAGCCGACTTTTTTTGGGTGTAACAGGCCTTGGTTTGATGTCCGATTGCGCTCATGATGTGAGTCTGATAGCCTTGATCGTCGATGGCGTTGCACATGGTTTTTCCATCAATGGCCAGGCTTTCGTCCTGCTGACCATAGGCTTGGTTCCAGCGCTGTAGTGCACGGTCGAGATGCACGGGTTCCACGCGGATCAGGACATCACGGATGGTGGACAGGCTCGGTACGATGTAGCGCTTGTTTTGGTATCGGCAGCAGAAACGCTGCCGGGCCTTTTGCCCAAGGCTTTTGGCCCAATCCGAAATGGCCAGGTAGCCTTGCATCCCACACAAGGTTGCCCCGGCGGCAATGGCTAAAACAGTGGAGAGTGGATGGCGTCGTCCTTGGGCACGGCGCGGATCTGGGATTTCTTTAAAAAAGTGGGGCAGGGATTCCATCTGTTGTGCACTAAGCATGATTTTTCGACCTCCTGTACGATAAGCGGGTTCGAGGATAGGCCGGGATAACAGTGCTTTTGCATGGGAAATTAACGGTTTAACAAAAACCATCTTCGGCGAGTGTGCCGTGGCGCTGTAGCCTTGCCGGGTCCGATGAAAGCCCTTGGTGTCGCCCACATATATCCAGTTGGCTGCTTTGTAGATGGTCCCCTGAAACCGTTGAGGGTCCACAAAGGTCTCGATCAGCACAAGAGGATGGCCGAAAACCACCTGCCAATCGACCATCAGTCTCTTTTGGCATAGCGATAGAATACGGGAGGCTAAATTCGGAAAATGCCAGTCAGGCAGGATCAGAAAACGGCTGTTATTGGTCAGCAGTTTTAGCCGAACGTAGTGATGGCGAAAGTCCCATCCGATCCACCGATCCCGTGCTGAACACTTTAGGGCGGCGGCGGAAAAACTCAGAAGAGCGACCCATTGATCAGCAAAGGTGGCTACATACCATAGGGTTTCACTGATCTTGGGCAGAGCCCCCAGGTAATGATGTTCCTGCATAAGTTGCTGAAAACGCTGCTCTTCAATTGAACGAACGGGCCGGACAAGGATTTCTGACAGGTTCAACACTGTTACCTCCGGGATGAAGTATCAAATGATTGCTCATATACCTGATCCGGAGGCATTTGTGCAGAACTTTCTTTAAGCATCAGATATAATTGGTTAAATAGGGTAGAATCAAACCACCCTGGCGTTTACAGTGGTCAGTACAATCTTTTGTTGACATTCTGTGAAACAAGTCTAATATTTCGTATAGAAACAAAACAGTTTAGATTCATATTACGGAATTGGAATCGCGTGTTTTCAGCCTGTCCGGATTAGTTAGGTGATGAAAAATGCCAATTTATGAGTACCGGTGCAAGTCCTGTGGCAGTGTCACTGAGTTCTTGGTGGGTGTGGGTGAAGATACTGCCATCACCTGCTCTCACTGCGGAAGCCTTGATATGGAGAAAATAATTTCGGCTGCATCTTTTCTGGATGGTGGCCCGAATCGAAGGCCGGGAAGTACCTGTTGCGGTCGAGAAGAACGATGTTCGACACCCCCATGCTCTACTGGTGGGGTTTGCAGGAGAGATCAATAATTACTAAGTTCACTGAAGAGAGGAGATATTTGAAATGAAAGTAGCAGTTAGCTCAAGCGGGGGAGATCTTGATGCACAGATTGACCCGCGTTTCGGCCGGT
>CAZHBL010000727.1:0-2815 GCA_964530105.1 uncultured Pirellulales bacterium
AGCCTTTGTATTATAAAACGTTAACGCTTATCTTCATGCCATTCGGGACAGTCACCTATTTTTTTACTTTATTTTGGGCTATTCAACGCCGTACTACCCAGGTGCCTGCCAACCGGTCGTGCAGGCCTCGGTTGGGAACAATTACGGCGTAGACCGCTGCGCCGACCCATAGGACAAGCAATGCAAAGGCACAGATGAAAGCGATAAGTTCGGTCCTTTTATTCAACATAGCCACGAACAACATTGGAACAAACAGTGGAAGCCAAACAATCGCCCAGCGCCACAGCAGCCTTACTCTGTCGGCGCGCTGTCCCTTGGAATTGATCACTGCCAATCTAAAAGTAGCGTGACTGGCAGTAGTACGGAACAACAGAAGTTCCAGGAGTTGAATCAGGGCTATGGAGCCTAATACTACCATAGAAGAAATCATGGCGAGCCACTCCACAGAGCCCCACATAGTCTCCAGAATACTTCCCCCCCCTTTATAGAATCCGATAAAAACAGTGATCCAAACATAGAGTGGCAGCATGAAGATCGACCCGGCCCGAATCCCCTTGCTAATCTCAGCGGGTTTGTCTAAGAGTCCACGCAGGATGCCGGTGAGGAAGCTGAGTTTTTCGAACTTCCCATCGGCAAGATTCTGCAGCACTCCCCTGGCATGAAGGGGCAGACTGGTCGATTCGGCGCAGGCGGCGATAGTGTTCAGGAAACGCTGCTGGCCGGCGAGGTCTCCAACTTCAATGCGTTCGGCGCCGGTTTGTACACCGGGCCAGGGTTCGTCGAGCAGGACGGCGTGACCTTGTGTGGTGACCCAGATATGATCGAGGCTCAGCTCGGCGGGAAGGGTCTTATCGCCTGTCGCGTCCCATAATTCCGACGCCAGGTCGGCCAGCCAAAAGCGCAGATGTGACCAGGGAACACATTTGCCGCATTCGATCAGGCTGGAAAACGGCACCCCTTCAGCCGCCTCAAAGGCATCCCAGATAGTTTCTGCTGTTTCTATCTTCTGCAGCCAGCGTAAACGGCCGGACCGGGCAAGATTTCGTCGAGCAAGGGAAGGTTCCAATGAATCTCGCCGCAATAACCAGACCTGGCGGCGCAGCACGGGATCGGTTCCGACGACCCATTTTCCCGGGACCATCTCTTTAATAACCTGGTAAGGCCCAAGCGAATCGGCGCCCTCGGCGGGAATTTCCAGCTTAGCTTCAGGCTCGATCGACGGTCGCACGGTGCCCTTTTGCTTGATCACCACTCTTGTTCCGCTGGCGAGATCCCAAACGGTGGCAAAACCGTTTTCTCGGCGCGCTCTCAACACCAATAAAACCGGGATCCAACCGCAGACGATGGCCGCGACTACATACATTGTGGTCTGAAATCCAGTCCAGTCGGCATTGAAGATCAATGCCATCATTAGGGGCATTCGGACACCTTCAACACAGCCGATAGGAATAAGGATCCGAATCAGCGCCCGTCCGATGCCGGGCGGACGTCCGTTTTTGCGGACAACACGCAATCCCTTGAGCTGCTTGCCTATGCCGGCGCCCCAGATCCCCTCAACGATACTGAAATAAAGGAAACCAAAGATGAAAAGCGCAATGTAGTATCTTGCCGAATACAGTGTGCGCTCGACAAGAGGCTGAACAATTAATTCCTCGGCGCCTATGAAGAGCATGAGTATCACATAGGGAGGCAAAAAGGCGATCAAATAGTCGGTCCAGCCGGCTGACACACGGACCTTTATCGACGCGGGCTCCGGTTCTTTGGAACTGAAAGGCAGCAGTGCATTGCGCAGAGTCGTGTAGCTGGCATAGCGCCCGTTCGGTTCTTTGGCGAGGCAGCGGGCCACTACCCGCTCAAGGCCGGGCGGCACGTCTTGGCGAAACTCGGTCAGCGGTTTTGGTTTTTTATTGACGGCGTTGGCCACGACCTGCACCGCATTATCGCCCTCGAACGGTGCCCGGTCGGTGAGCAGGGTGAAAAGCGTTGCCCCAACCGAGTAAATATCGCTGCGCAAGTCCAGGGTATCACCACGCAACTGTTCGGGCGACGCATAGGCCGGGGTGCCCATAATCTTGCCGTGGGCCGTGACAAAGGTATCGTTCCTGGCCAGGGTGGAGACCGAAAGGCCGAAGTCGCCCACCTTCACCGAACCGTCGGGGCTGACGAAGCAGTTGGAAGGCTTGATGTCGCGGTGCAGTACCCCGCCCGCGAAGGCGGATTCGAGGCCGGAGATGACGTCAAGGACCGCGTCGACCGCTTCGGTCACCGCCAGCGGGCCGCGTTTCTTGAGTTGGTCCTTGAGAGTGCCGGCCCCGGCGATCTCCATCGTGATCACAGGGAGTCCCACGATTTCCTCGCTGCCGAAAATGTAGAGACTGTTCGGATGGTTGACGCCCGCGGCGAGGCGCCCTTCTCGAAGAAACCGCTGCCGCATCTCAGGCGAATCGAGTTGTTGCCCTAGCATTTTCAAAGCGACACGGCGTCCGGTGGCGAGCTGTTCGGCTTCGTAAACCGTGCCCATTCCGCCACGCCCGAGCAGTCTAACCAATCGATAGCCGCCGAATTCACAGGGGAAGTCCGAGGGCCCGAAAAGCGAAATTGATTCGCCCGCTGCAACCGAGACAGTCTCGGCACCGTCCTTTGCCGGCTCCAGGGCGCCCGACATAAGGCAGGCGGGGCAGAGCTTTTCCGTTGACGTTTCAGGAATCGCCGCCCCACAGCGCTTGCATCTGTCCTTTTCGGAACTGTTCATAAATCTATCTCCAAATTGTGTTTCATTCACTTATTCCTGAAAGAAACACACTGGGAGGTTACA
>CAZHBL010000728.1:0-2812 GCA_964530105.1 uncultured Pirellulales bacterium
GCACAAGAGTCATCGTCGCATCGAGATGCGTGTGAAGAGAATAAATCTTCTGCTCCGGATTCACCTCCAGATAGTCCGGCGGATTATCGCTGGCAATCAGCAGCGACAGACCGCTGTCGAAATCGAAGCCGACGTGACTCGTTGATAAGTTATGCCCGCCGAAACCGGCCCTGAACGCTTCCGGCTCGACGATACAATATCCGTGCCCATAGTATACACGCGGGGCCCGCTGGTCCGCAGGGCCTACGGCGAAGTCCGTAATTCGTTTCGGACAAACGACTTTGATTCGCAGCCCGTCCTTCTCAGGCCAAATTCGCGTTAGAAGCTCAACATCCTGCCCTTCGACCTGCAGAATCTGCGAGCAAGTAAGAACCTGATTTTCATACTGCCATGTCCCTGGCCCCCTGCCAAGGGTAGATGTTTCCCTGCCGAGAACCGTGAGTTTAAGACCGTCGAACACAACGCATTTCTCATCGCCGCCGATAGCAATGACCGCATCGGCCGGACCCTGTTCGGACGGGATAATCGCCGCGAGGTACTGCCCTTCGAGATTAAAAATAAAGCCCTTGCCGTTTCCTGTTTTGACCAGCGTCCTTGCCGACTGGCGCAAAGCTTCTCTTTCGGCTTCAGCCATGGACTCAGGCAGCCGGCCCGCGACGACCATCGGCTCGCCCCAAAAGGACGAATCGCACGTCGTATCACGTTTAGGCCCTGGATCACTTTCGAGCCGCAGCAGTATTTGCTTCCCGGCAAACCTGTTCAAATCAACCTGGGCATCCAGCCATTTCTTGCTGTCGGAGTTACGCTCAAAGAGTTTCTCGCCGTCGGCCCAAACACGGAAAGTCACGCCGTCACTGGCAGGTTCAGCAGCCGTATTGTCCCGGATAGCATTAGAGAAGACCAGCTTTATCGGAGTGACGCTTGGCAGTTGCAGCGAATACTCGGCGAAGATTGTCCCGCCGCCAGGCTTCCAGGGCGGGTGCATCACAATTGCATGTTTTGTTGCGCCGCGCGATATTGGCCCGTAAGAAAAGTTGGCGGACGATTCGGTCGAGGAACCCTGCCAGCCAACCGGCATATAAACCAGAGGCTTATCATAATAGCACCATGCCACTCTCTGCGTCCGCAGCAGCCAGAGAGGCAATGTTCCGTTAGCAGGAACAACATTCACCGTTAACTGCGGCGGTATTCCGGATGAAGTTACAATCTTCTCGAAATTGGATTTGAATATCTGAATGGCGTGTGCGGCGAAAGTCCGTCCATCGTGCTGAAAATCGGCATAAATATGAACCGGATACAATGCCGAACACGCACCTTTTCCGGCTGCAATCTGAAATACGGCGTTCTCTTGCCCGCCGGCAGTAACTACAAGACTTTTCTCTGTCCCGCCGACCGCGTACCATTCATTCACTAAACCTGCCATTCGCAGGTCCACCCGAATTTCCGTATCGGCATTGTTGGCTAACGTGACCATTACCTGCTGCGGCTTTTCGTATGCAGTTACATCAGGAATATCACCGATTGTCACTTTCAACGGGCCTTGTGTAACAACTTGCCCATTGAACGCGAACGCCCTGCCGCACAGCGAAAAAAGCAGAATCAACAACAAGAATTTACGAATTGCCATTTAAGCTCCTTTATCGTATCAAAAGATACCACATAGTTCCATATTCAGGTGAAAGCTTTATAGCTCCATCACTAACCGGCACTACATGTTTCGGCATTCCATCCGGACCGAGAGCCTCACATTTCCATTGCCCTTCCGGCAGTCTCACCGTCCCTGTAACGGCCTCGATCCGCACCGGCGCCCCACCCCAGTTGCGTCCCACTGTCTGGCGGTCCTCTGAAAATTTCATACCGGTATTCTCACATCGCCCACACGCGGTGATAAGTATCTTTGAGCTGCTCGAAACAGGTGTACCATCAAGAGAGGTAATCGTCATGGTCACATAAGGAGGATTGTCGATAACGATATCATCAGTTGCCCGCCCGAACAGACTCGTATGGCCTATGAGAACACCTGCGTCGCCTTTAGCAACGTATAATCCCTTACCGTCCTGAACGGTCCACTCCAGCGTCGCCAGGCCGCCCTGCGGCTTCACGTCACGAGATGTCTCCTGGCCGTCAAATGCAACACCCACACCCGTCTTCAACATATCCTGCCAGTTTATATCGGCCCGGCCCACAAACAGCGCAGCCATATTCGTATTGTACTTACGATGAAGCCGCTCAAGTGAGTTCAGAAGACCTTCCGAGGATTCGACTAATCCGAAAGATCGGAGGCGGCTTAAGCGCCCGATGCCGTTATTGCGGAAAATAGCCGCCCCGGCCCGCATGAAGCCCCATTTAGCGGGATTTGCATCGATATCGAAGTAGCTATAGAGGTGGTCGCGGTTCCAATCATCCGTGCCGTGGCTGTAGGTATAGAACCAGATGCCGTCCCAGTTCTGAGCGGCGGCAAAGGAGGCCATCATGGGAACGCACGCCGCCTGCGAGTCGAGCGGTGCTGGATGGTTGTATTCTGTGACAGTAAAGGGCTTGCCCACCAAGCGATCGGCTGCTAAGCGAAACAGGGTTGCCTCGGCGGGATAATCGGTCATGGGCTTCTGACTGACGAGCCAATTGTTGCTGTCCCAGGGCCGTCCAGGAAAGCGCGGATGCTGCCAGTAAGAGTGAGAATCTATGAAATCCATGTCGCTTTGGGCATAAAGACCTAACGGCCCGAAGACAATTGTGCCGGTAACAAGCGCCCTCGATCCGAGATCGCTTTTGATGAAGCTGCGCATCCCGTCGAAATAATTCTTTTCCGTCT
>CAZHBL010000729.1:0-2812 GCA_964530105.1 uncultured Pirellulales bacterium
ATGCATCGCTTGTGTAGAATGACCTGTCTGTAAGCCAGCAGCACATCGGCCGGCAGAGCATTTTTATTGTCCGCCGGGAAACTCGCCCGATCATTCAGAAGTGTGCATGGAACTTTTCTCTGCCCTTCAGTACCGTCAAGGCAATAGCTGATCTCGCTGCATCCGTTATTGTTGGGGTATACCTCGGCGGTCGATATGACTGGGACTTTTCCACGCCTGGCCCAGGCCATTACCCTGCGAATGTTGGTCAAGACCTCGGCCTGGTTCCTGACACATGCTCGGCCGGTGGGGAGCAAAAAATCCTTTTGTGTGTCTACATCAATCAGGAGGTGCCAACGTTTTTTTTGGTGTAATTGCAAAATCATTTTCAAACTACCTATCACAATCACTCCCGACCCGTCCTTAACAGCTCATTTTCTATATGGCTCTACCTATATAGTGCCACCTTGCATGTCGCACGTAACACTATTCCTGACCTTAAGTTCTGAGATTCCGGTTATGAACATATTATTCGGATAGAGTAGATTAACAAAATGGTTAAATGAATATATTATAGGACTAATAAGTAATCAGGCATAAAAAACAATCGTTGTCTTTCGCAGAATATTACGCCAGAGCTTTATAGACATTGCGAATGTTATCAACGATATAATTATTGATACGCTCGGTGTATTTCGCGCCGACACGGACCTGGACAAAACGGTCGAAAATTCCAAGCGTCTGCCGGCAGCTATCGGGGCCATACTTGATCTTTTTGCCTTCCGTGCTGTTAAACGATGGCCAATCCGGATGGCGCGTCCGTTTGTTGATCACGGATTCCTCGATGGGCAGCAGAACCGAGCCGGTCATCGTGGAAGCCGGGATTTTTCGCTGCCTTAGTTTCTCGATACAACGGTCGCGTGCCACTTTGTCCTGCATTTCGAAATAGACGGCGTACCCGATGTCACCTTCCTGGTCAGGACGGTTTCGCAGGCAAATATCGTCTATGCTTTCAATGCCGTTATAGATGGCACCGGCATTACCGCGAAGCTGCGCCAGCATGGTATCGAGCTTTGATAACTGGGCTCCGAGCACAGCTCCGGTGAACTCGCTCATCCTGAAGTTCTCCCCGGCGAAGGTTTCAACCCGGCTCGGACCTGAGCGGTCAAGAAAGAGCCGCCGGATCGTGCCCATATCGTGGAAGCGGGCCGTACGTTCGTAAATGACAGGGTCGCTCGTGACCACGGCACCGCCCTCGCCCGAGGTAATCATCTTGTTGACCTGAAAGCTGTATATTCCAACGTCGCCGATGGATCCGAGTTTTTTGCCGTGATAAGAGCCGCCGACGCACTGCGCGCAATCCTCTAAGACAGCCACCCCGTGCTCGCGTGCGGTTTTCATGATCGGGTCCATATCGCACGGCGTTCCGAGCAGATGGACCGCAATGACGGCCCTGGTACGAGGAGTGATTTTTCGCTCGAAGTCCTTCGGATCGATATTCAAGGTGCGGTCGATATCTGCAAAGACCGGCAAAGCCCCGGCATGGACCACGCACGTATAGTCTGACCACCAAGTGTACGCCGGAACGATCACCTCATCGCCCGGGCCAATGCCCAACCCGGCCACGGCACAATCCAGCGCCGCCGTCCCCGATGTCACTCCAAGCGCAAAACGCGCGCCCATGTATTCTGCAAACTTTTCTTCGAAGCTCAGCACTTTTGTCGGATTGCCCGGGCCCCAATACCGGAAGGGAGAGCGGGATTCCAACACATCCAGCAGGGCCTGCTCTTCACGTTCATCGAAGAATTGCGGCCCAATGTATCCCGGATCGATGTTAGGCATTGCATCCGATGTTTTGCTCTCCCGGCCCGGCAGATTCTGTGCGCTCAGGGCCAAAGCCGTGCCGGACAGGGCCAGGCAACTTGTCGATAGAAATTCCCGGCGGGTAAAATTGTGGTTTCCGGCAATTTTAATAACATTTTCCGTGGTCATTTTCAGCCTCCTTATTCGACTGGTTACACTAAGTGACTGTTTCAAATCACTTCGTTACCGATTGAGCTATTGTTAAGCTACCCGGACAATATCATAAGTATACAATCAAGTCCAGCAGTTCGATATGAAGATTTTGAGTGAGAAAAAAGAAGCTCAAGTGTTTGATTTCCTTGTGAATTCTTAAGAAAATCATGAGAGATTCTGCATCTACTAAGATTAGGGGATAACAAGCAGGCTGATGCAATTATGAATTGTAAAGATTTCCCTGATTTATATAAATCTTTGCGAGATTGTTAAGGGCTATGGCTGCTTGTTCGTTATTAGTGCCTTGCGAGCTTTCCAAAACTTCCAACGCTTTTTGCAGAGCATCCTCGGCTTTGCTGTATTTCTTATTTATAAGAGATATACCGCTGCTGCTGAACATATAGTGCTGTCATGCTGCAGAGAACTCTTGTTGTATAAAGGTGATCGGGCCCATAGCTATTTTCGATTGATGCTATCGTTTCCTTAAAATCGGATTCGGCCTTTTCATAGTCACCCTGAGCGGCAAGCAGGCGGGCCATATCTACCTTAAATAGTGCAAGCTCCTGATCATCTTCAAGGGATGCCTGTCATGAAGCAGTACTCAATCAATAAACATTAAAATTGGTTTGACGGAGCTGACAATTTCAGCTATATGAACGTTTGTGCTTGAATGGAATAGAAATTTATGCTTAGAGCCCTGATTATTATTTCTCCTTAACAATATGAAAACAATAACACGTAGAATAGTTATAATCATTCTTACATCTTCATTCGTGTTGGCAACCGGGAGTTCCGGAATCACAGACAGTAAATCGGA
>CAZHBL010000730.1:0-2802 GCA_964530105.1 uncultured Pirellulales bacterium
ATAACTTATGTGGATGTGGTTGATGCCGGCAGTGGACAGCCCGATACACGTTTTGGTGACTACCGTTGGTGGAATAATGACTGGGGCTGGACACATACTTTTAATCCATCAGAATTTCCGGATGTTACAATAAATTGGGCTACCTTAGAGCTTTATGCATTCGACGCCGACTTTGGTGAGGTCGATCTTATTGAAGGCGATGGATTAGCGTTAGGCCAGCTTGATGGTGCTCAGGATCAAACATGGAATACAACAACTTTAAATCTTGATGCTCTTGCCTTAGACGCACTGATGGACGGTACTATGGATATTTGGTTGGATATAGGTTCGATACCTGCCGGCCAGGAAGGTCCATACTGGGCAGTAACCCTGGCGTCATCCACACTTACGATAGACTATGACGTGATCCTGCCGGAACCACCAGTTGATCCACCAGTCGATCCGCCAGTTGATCCGCCAGTTCCAGTTGATCCGCCGGTTCCGCCAACCAATCCACCGGTAACAATCCCGGCTCCTGGCGCTATTTTGTTAGGCAGCATCGGTATAGGCCTTGTCGGCTGGCTGCGCAGGCGCAAAACAATTTAAGAAAAGAAGTATTATAAAAATCAGGTTTTGATAGGGGATAGGGCTGGGCTGTTAGTTTGATACTTACAGCCCTCTCAAGCCCTTGTTTTACAGAAATATCTATAGAGTCTTTCTAAACTATCCGAAAGACATGGACTTGTTTTATATCCTGATATTGTCAAGGATCATGTTTCGTTCGGATAATAACCGAAAGTGAAAACCGGTCACATCGGTCCGCTCAAATTGTAAAAACACAGGGGGGAGACATTCAATCAATACTGTTCATCCTTTTCACCATCCGATTTAAGCAAAGCAGATCCCCGGATATATCTATCCGTCTTCAGGCATATACATATCGCCGGGGCCGAGCTTGTCGTACCAGGTGAATTTCATAATGACCGAAGTTACGGCAAGAACTACAATGGAGATCCACATCGTTCGGTACTGCCCGATGATAATGCAGATGGGAATTATGTTGAGGGTAAGCTGCCATATGATTCCGTTTACCACGTTGAATGCGTCACGCCGGAAGTCTGTATTGGCCTTGAGATTCGGGTATTTTTCCAGCAGGCTCTGATAGACGGGCTTCCAGAATCCCCACGGCCGGACGGTACGATAGAAACTTTCGAGGATTTCGTCTTTTTCCGGGGGCGTCAGCAAACAGGCGGCGATCGATGCCGCGGCGCTGAATAGGACGATAAACGGAAATATCAGCAGCGCCTCCGGCAGCAGGGCCAGAGCCGGATGAAGCGGAATTATAATAGGAGGGATGAGTTTCGAGAAGAGCAGGCCGCCGGCGACTCCGGCTATCATTCCTGCGAAATAGCCATACCCGTTGAATCGCCACCAATGCCATTTGAGCAAATTGGGGATGACGTAGCCGCCGTATAGGGCAGCAGCAATCCACTTGGTAGTCTGGTCGATAGACTGCATACGAAGGCCGACAAGTACTCCGATTATCAGTAGGGCGATAGTGGACACATAGCCAAGACGGACGAATGTTTTTTGCGATGAGTTCGGGCTGATGTATCTTTTGTATACATCGTTGACGATATACGCGGCGCCGGCGTTGATTGTAGAATCGAACGTGCTCATAAATGCCGCAAGCAGACCGGCCAGAAGGATTCCGACCAGACCGACGGGGACATATCCTGCTATGACGTGGGGCAGGATCTTTTCGAAGTCGAACTTCTGGCCTGACGCGAGCATTTCTTTGACTTCGGGACTGAAGTAAACCAATCCGAGCACGGCTATGCCGGTAATCATCAGGAATCGCGGCACAAGCTGCACGATGGACATCCACCAGTTTTCCAGCGCCGCCTCTCTCGGGCTGCGTGTCGAAAGAATATGCTGCATGCCGTATCCGGCGGTTGGCCCGGCCATGCTGATCAACAAGCCCTTGAGCAGACACATCATGATTACGACTCCGAAGAGCGAATAGCCGTCCTTGACAATGTTATCGTTTAGCTGCTCGATTCGGCCCGTCCAGTCGAGATTCAGCTTCCAGCCGAAGAACAGCTCGTTCCAGCCGTTGGGAACGAACCTGGCAAGCATCTCTGGGCTGACCTTATTGACCGCTACGATGGCGATGCATACCGAAGCGACCGTCAGCAGGGCGAATTGAATCAGGTCGGTCAGCACAACGCTGTACCAGCCGCCCAGGAGCAAATACGCCGTGGTGATTATCAGAAGGATAAGGGCGTACATATTGGCGGACGAAAGCGAACCCCACGCGAGATTCCACGGGAAGAATACTTCGGTGAATTTCCCTATCCCGACGAAGGCATAGCCGAGGAAAGCGACGGTGAGTATGAGTGCATATAAAACTACGCTGATGTGCGAGAGGTTGCCCGCCAGGCCTGAGCCGAAGCGGGTGCGCATCCATTCGGCGCCTGTCAGGACATTTGAGCGCCGAACCCACGCTCCGAGATATACCTGGCGGAACACACGGTCGAAGAGCGGCCAAATCCAGGGTATGAAAGCAGCTTTCAGGCCGTAGGTAAAGAGCATCGCTACGAACCACATGGTCCCGGTTATATCGAAGCCGCTGGCTCCGTGAGATGTGCCGATGACGTACCAGGGCAGCGATTTGCCGGCCAGGAAGTATGCATCAAGGTCCTTCGAAGCACGTTTTGAGAGGAGCCAGCCGATCGCGATGATAGCGACCAGGTAGCCGACTATGATGACGATGTCGATTTGGTGGAGCTGGAATTCCATTGGCTTCCTTTCATTATGGCC
>CAZHBL010000731.1:0-2791 GCA_964530105.1 uncultured Pirellulales bacterium
TTTTTTCTCGATAGCGGAGAACTCAAGCAGATCAGAGATAATTACATGAGCGAAGACGAGAGGGAACTTTATGTGCAAAGGCTCGTGGGCGAAACACCATTACGACAGGACGCTCAAAAAACAATACTGAGATCCGCGGGTTGCAACGCACTCGGCAGTCTTTTTGGTAGAAGATGGCCTTTTATCTGGCCATAGCATGATTTGTCGCAGATTTTGCTCAAGGAGCGAAGGATGCAGAATTTGAGACTATTCATTTTAGTTCTCAGCCTTGGATTAACTGTTTGTGGATGTAGAAAGGACACTACAGAAATACCAACTACAGAAACAGAAGGAAGAGAAGAAACAAGAAAGGAGGCTGCTATGAGTACGACGCTGCAGTGGCTGGGTCATGCCGGCTTTAAGATATGTCATGAAGATACTGTCATATATATCGATCCCTGGAAATTGAAGGATTCTCCGCACGATGCGTCCCTTGTGCTTGTCAGCCATAGTCATTATGACCACTACTCACCGTCTGACATCGCTAAGATCAGCGGAGCGGAAACAAAACTTATCGCTTCGGCTGACGTCGTAACAAAGGAAAAAAACGGCGAGATACTTTTGAATGAACTGACAGTCAATTTAGGAAGTATTCGAGTGAGCGGTGTGGCTGCGTACAATCCGGGTAAGCAATTTCATCCGAAGGCAAACAACTGGATCGGTTTTGTAATCGAGGTTGGCTCAATACGCATTTATTATGCCGGGGATACCGACCTGACCGACGAAATGAAGTCTCTAAAAGAAATTGACGTTGCCCTGTTGCCGGTTGGAGGTATGTACACGATGGACGCAACCGAAGCCGCCGAGGCAACAAAGTACATAAAACCTAAACGAGCCATTCCATACCACTGGGGTGAAATCGTAGGCAGTCGGGCAGACGCCGAAGCTTTTGCCGAGGCGGCGGAGTGCAAAGTACAGGTGTTGTCAGCCGGCGAAACAATCAGCCTGGATTAGCAGCTCACCACTTACAAGCCACGGCCTGATACCTGTATAACCGGTGAGCCGGTCCGTATTTCATTTGCCGTTCGCTGGATTCAGAGTTTATCTGGAAGGAAGGTCGAGAATCTTGTGGCAGCGAGGGCATTTGACGTTATCGCCCTTGAAGTTCGGAGGGATTTTCAGCTTTAATCCGCAGGCACAGGTCAGGAATATGAATTGATTTACCTTTCGCATAATATCGCCAACCTGTCGCATTTGTTTATCGAGGCGATCTTTCTTTGTCTCTTCGGGGCCGGCCTGGCGCATAGCAACATCTTCTTTTTCGCTCAGGGCGGCAACAGGAACGACGGTTTTGCTATGTGTCACGTTCGTAAATGCGTCCGAGTACTCCTTGAATGAAGCACCGTGAGTCATGTTGCGCAGAATCCTGATACGTTCTGAAATCGGCGGATGCGTGCTGGTCAGATCGGACAATTTCATCTGTGATTTTTTCTTGAAAGGATTCACAATGTACATCGGGGCGGTCACCTTGTTTACGGTAGCTAATTGGGGTGAAGGGTCATCGGCAATTTTCTCCAGGGCACTGGCGAGGCCTTCCGGGTAGCGGGTCAACCTGGCAGCTCCGGCGTCGGCAAGGTATTCACGTCTTCTTGAAAGTGCAAAGTATAAGAGGTACGCCATAAGCGGTGCCACAATGGCGGCTATAATTGCTATTACCAGCATAACAAGCTGGGCCTGGCCGCCGCCCTTACCGCCGCTGGAATACCTTCGTCGAGATCCTGACATAGAACTGTAGAACATACCACGAAGAAAGACCTGCGAGAGCAGGACGATCGAGCCAAGCATAATACCAGCAAGAGTCACAAAGAGAATATCACGGTGGACGATGTGGCTCATCTCGTGAGCGATAACGCCCTGGAGCTCGTCCCGGTTGAGCCGGCCCAGAAGCCCTGCCGTCACGGCAACCGATGCGTTTTTGGGATTTCGACCGGTGGCAAAGGCATTTGGGGCCGGGTCGTTGATTATGTATATCTTGGGCATTGCCGGCAGACCCGCCGCAATTTTCATTTCTTCAACGACATTGAACAATTGCGGATGAACTTCATGAGTAACCAGTTGAGCACGGCTTGCAGCCAGCAGTATTTGGTCCCCGCTGGATAAGCTTATCAATGTCAGAATCAGCCAGATTACCGTTGCAATCATCAGGCCGAACATGCCGCCTTCCTGGCCGAAGAAAGCCATGCCAATGATAAAACCCAGAAGCAGCAATACTGTCGCCATAACCACCATCAGAAAGATGGAGTTTATTTTATTGGCTCTAATCAGCTCCCACATCGTTTGTCACTCATAATCCGGTTCACGGAATCACCAAATAATTTTGAAGGTTACACCCGGAATAAAACCGAATCTGCCATAGCGGCAACTTGGCTCCACTAAGAGCACAATACGCCGAAAGTTTGTTTGGCGCTACTGCTTTATCAGATTCCCCGATTCTATGTGCACACCTTTGACCTCGCTCGGCCGGACGATTCTGCCCGGATCCAAGTAATAGGCCAAAACGAGCCAGGCACTCATCGCTTGTTGAGGCTTGTTCGAAGTTCTAAGAAAAGCTCACCTTCGGAACTTCCCGCTCGGCGGCAACTTCAATCTCGAAGAAGTCGCGCTTGCTGAATCCAAACATCCCCGCAATGATGTTCGAAGGGAACATTTGAATCTTGTTGTTGAAGAACAAGACCTGGTCATTGTAGCTCTGCCTGGCAAATGAGATTTTGTTCTCGGTGCCGGTCAGCTCTTCCTGAACCGCAAGGAAATT
>CAZHBL010000732.1:0-2790 GCA_964530105.1 uncultured Pirellulales bacterium
GACGAAGGAGGGGTTGTCTGGTCGAATGACTTGTTCGCGCCGCAGGCGCGCCAAGCCATTCGGCTCAAGGGCAAGTCCGCTTCTTAGGAATTCTTTTTCTTTTCAATAACTTCCTTTATATCTTTAAGTTGCCTTACCAAAGGGTCATGCGGGTTAGCTGCGCCAAGGTAAGGACATAGATCAATGACTGTTTTTTCGGATACCTTTTTCTCTGAATATTCATACTCTGCGGTAATAGAGAAAACAGGTGGCGTGAGATCTTCACCACTCTTTTTCCCGAATATCACAAAACTTTGAGCAAGATAGAAATATAGTTCAGCTCCGGGCACTAAAGAGCTTATTTTATCTCTAAAAGCGGAATGGGATTTCAGATTTCTCTCTTCTTTTTTATCACCAAATTGGAAAAAATCTTTATCCAAAGTGAGACGCAAGTTATTCGCAGCTGTTAAGCCAGAATTTGTTATTTTTAAAAACGCAATAGGATTTTCCGGATAGACAACTGGTGAAATAGAAATGTAAGGTCGATACATGGCCTCTTGCTGTTCATGCATTCTGTCGACGATCCTTTCATTCGCCTTAAGAATCCTGAAAGTGAACCATGCGTAGATACCAGTAATAACGACAAGGAGAGCTGTAAGTATTTCAATCATATTTATTCCTAACGCCCAGCATGAGAGGTGCGAATGAAGCGCAGCGGAACGAGCATCCTTCTCAAAGCTGATGTTAGATGTCACTTATCTTGCATCTCTGCCTCTCTGTTATCCATTCGATGATCTCCTCATGCCCCATTTGCTCAAGAGGATCTACAAGGAAATTTGTTGGATTGAAAGCCCGAGAAACAAAACCCATTAAAAACCAGTTCAACGCACCAATGCCAATCCCCCACCAAAACCCCTTAAAGGCGCTGATAATTCCTATCGCCGCACCAGAGAACATTAATGTGCTGGCAGAGGCACTGAAGTCCCTTCCAGCAAAAGGCATCGCATAAAAGTGGCCAAATTTCTGTAACATTTGATTGGCCGTTTCAGAAAGTTCAGGAATGTATTGCCACTTCTTTTGCTTCACTCCGAAAAGCGTTACTAGCAATAAGGTGGATGGGATTGCCAAAATCACCCACCCCCACAGGACTGAGAAAAATTCTGTTATAACTGCCGCCAAGCAAATGAGAATCACAAGCAACTGAGTCATAAATATTCCCCCTTTAAAACCAACACGTGGGCCATCGGGAGGCTCGCGTTATGGCCGATCCGATGCATATAATCATGAGATGCGATTATTTCAGTATTTTACTCAACAGCCAGTAGTCACCGAACTGAATCCCAGTTGCCAATATCATTCCGGCCACAAGAATGCCGAAGATAGCAAAACCACGAACTGCGGGCCCTCTCAAAGACAGAAGATTCCCGCTTAGAACACGATGTACAGTTAGCAGAGGATAGCCCCATGCAATAATCGGAATCAGCATAAGCAAAGAAAAAAGTGCCGAGAAGATACTCATGTCTGACCAAGATGCAAATTGATAGGCAATAAACTTGGTTGCTACAAAGACTATACCCAGCATATACCAGTAGACTGGCAGAATTGCCCAAACCCAATGATAACCTCGGATTCCGAGCACCGTATTTTCCGGAAAGGAATCACGTTGAAATTCTTCGCCAATGCGACCGAAGATGTAGGCAACATATGTTGTGAAGGGCACAGCCAATATGGAGATGACAATAAATCCTGCCTTTCCCTCGACTTCGACGTTAGTGAAACCAAATAGGTAAGTCATTACAACCCATACTATGACGCTCGGTATGTTTGCCAATGCTGCTACTTTCTTTCCGCTTGTTTTTGAAATGGCCCCAGTAAGTGTAGCGGCCAAACCGGTGACAACAACACCAGCGAAGAAACGCCAGATATAGTGACCGCCCCAGCCCCACTCGCGGGGGTTTATCCCTATGCCTTTCACTCGCATATCGTTGATTAAGCTGGCATCGAACAAATAGGCAGTATTCTCTTGAAACGCGGATATCAGGAATATTGAGTAAATGTTAAAGGCTACAAATGCCAAAATCTTTCTTGCCATCTCTCGTTCCCCCGCTAGGTTTAATCAGTCAACACCTAACGCGGAATTGACCTGCAACCGCAGCCAGCGCGGGCGGACAAACTCAAAGCGTTTGGCCTATAGCGACGGCAAGGCAACAGCCCCGACGAAGGAGGGGTTGTCTGGCCTGAACCGCCAGCCTAATGTCAGGCCCGCTCTACCAGCGGGTTATGCGCGTTATATCTGTGACTTCCGCAACCTCCAGAGGAAGGTTAGCCAGTAGGGTCAGCTCTTCATTCTTCACAACTGCCTGAATGGCCTATTGTATTAGACCCGGATAAATGACTGCAATCTGTAAACAAAGGCGCCGTCTCGCCTGTCTTCTACTATGATCTAGCATGATTTTCTGGCCGCGGATGAGCAAAACCGCCTTCTCGATTCGCTCAATAAGAATTCAGGCTCCCGACAGGGTCGTCAATGCCCTGTCAGGAGCCAAGCAGGATCCATTTGAGGTTGGTGTTCATGGGCACTCCCTCCAAAAGTGAAGGGTGGAAGGGAAGGATTTACCTGAATATTGCCTAGTACCAAAGGCACGGCAAGTCAAGGTCTAAGGGCTAATCGTTACCACTTGGCCAAAATGGAGGGGCTCACTGTAACAAAAGGTTACAATCTGGCGAGTTTTTGGGCTGATTTGCTGTAACGTTTTTACACACCTGGCATTGAGAGGGGATTGAAAGGTCATGGGGACCGGTTCTTTGATA
>CAZHBL010000733.1:0-2785 GCA_964530105.1 uncultured Pirellulales bacterium
CTCCTGACACACCTTCAAACACCGCCGGATGGGATAGTGGCTGATTTCCCCTGGATTTTCAAAGGAATAAGTTTTCAGAACGATATGTTCTTCTCGGGGCATACGGCGATTCCTTTTTTAGGGTTCCTCTTGTTCCCCGGAAAGATAAGATATTTCTTTCTCGGCGGCTCAATCTGTATGGGAACCATCGTCCTGCTTATGCACTTGCATTACAGCATCGATGTTTTTTCGGCCTTTTTCATAACCTATTGCTGCTACAGGATAGGAAACGTCTTGCTTGAAAAGACCGAACCTCTCATTAAAAAGCCATTACCTTCATGAATTCAAGCACGGACTGCTCCGTTTTCCAGAGCGGACTATACCCTCCGAATTTTTTCGTCTCTTCAATTGCCTTTTTCAATTTAAGGTTGTACTGGCTGACGGAGTGGAAATATCCTTGTTTTTCGTAGTAGCCCGCCAAATATTCCTGTTCCGTTTGACCCGGTGTGGGTAGAAAGATCGCCCTTTTCTTATCCAACTCGGCAAGCTCCATAACAGTTGTATAGCCGGGGCGGGATATTATGAACTTCGCCCGATTCATCATACTTTCTTGTTGTTCAGCATTTAAGAAGCTGTAGAATCGGAGGTTGTCGCTGGAGCGGGTTGCTGTGCTTTCCGGAATCCCCCCCGCGATGACGACATTCCCTTCCAATTGACCTGACATCCCAATCATCTTTTTCTGAAGCACAGTCCTTTGAGGTTCCGGACCTGAAACAGAAATGAAATAATCTATATCTTCAGCCACGTTAAGTTTTTTAAGATGGGAGAGTATTCCGATGTACTTTATCTTATCCTTGTTTACGTATCTCAAATCATGCGAGAGTCTGCCGCTGAGGCTTTGTTTTTCGAAATCCGGCACGATGACGTACTTGTATTTCTGCATCCTCTGTGCAAGCAGCTTTTCGAAAATCCTTTCCGCCCCAAAGGGTGTGCTAAACCTTACCTGATGATTTATCAGATAAGAATTATCCGGAGTATCATAGACGTCATATCTGCAATCGGAAATTACCTTATCGAAGCCTCCTGCGACTATTTCCCGTGATTTTTTTCTGGCGTATTGCAAATTCCTGATCATTTTGGGCAGGAAAAGAGCGAACGTCACCTGGAAGAAACGCGTCTTGGTATAAGGTGGATAAACACTGGGAACATCGTAATAGGTACATCGGCCTGCGAAATAATCCTTCAGAAGCTTCAAAGCCCGGCCGGTCGACAGAATGTGCACTTCATTGGTCTTCAAAAGCTCCGTAATTAGCGGTATGTCCCGCGTGGCATGTCCGATCCCCCAGTCAAAGACCCCAAAGAGAACTTTCATAGCCGGACCCACATTAAAGAACAGAACAAAGGCATGATTGAACCGCCTAAAACAATTCCGGCTCCTCACCGGTGCTTTTTTTTCTATGGACTTTCAGGCCCAGGTGCTCACAGGCCTGGGTCGTGATTTCTCTGCCGCGTTTGGTTCGGCGTAAAAAGCCGATTTGCAGTAGGTACGGCTCGACAACGTCTTCGAGCGTATCACGTTCTTCGCCGAGCGTCGCTGCGATTGCGTCAATACCCGCCGGGCCGCCATTGTAGACATTGACCAGTGCCCGCAGAAATGCCCTGTCCAGCTCATCCAGGCCCAACGAATCAATCTGCTCCATTTTCAGCGAGCTTTCGACAATCTCCTCGCTTAGGATGCCGGAGCCTTTGACCTGGGCATAGTCACGGACGCGCTTAAGCAGACGATTGGCCACTCTCGGCGTGCCGCGGGAGCGGTCCGCAATCAATTCCAGCGTTCCGTCCTCGCACTGCAATTGCAGCAGCCCGGCAGACCTGGCCAGAATTTCCGTAAGCTCTTCGCTATTGTAGAACTCCAGGTGATAGAGCATTCCGAACCGGCTTCGAAGCGGAGCGCTGAGCAGACCCGCTCGCGTGGTAGCGCCAATCAGTGTGAAAGCTTTAAGCGGGAAGTTTATCGTCTTTGCGTGCAGGCCGCTATCGACGGTAAAATCGACTTTGAAATCCTCCATCGCCGGATAGATAAACTCTTCCACGGGCGTGCTGAGCCGGTGAATCTCGTCGATAAAGAGCACGTCGCCGGTATTGATATTGCTCAGAAGGCCCATCACGTCACCGGCCTTTGCCAAAGCCGGCCCCGATGAGCAGCGTATCCGCGCTCCCATCTCGTTAGCCACGACGTTGGCCAGCGTCGTTTTGCCAAGACCGGGCGGGCCATAGAATAAAATATGCTCTAATGGCTCAGACCTCTGCCTGGCCGCCGTGATGGCGATGGAAATCTTCTCTCTGACGTTCTGCTGGCCCACACATTCAGCCAGGGATTTCGGCCGAAGTGAGACATTGAAATTCTCCTCGGCCTCGTTCAAAGATTGCCCGCCTATGATTCTGCCTATAGCCATGATATTAAAACTTAAAATCCTAAATTCTAAATCCTAAATCCTAAACAATATCAAAATTCAAATGCTCAAAACGCTTGGTTTCGAATTTTGAACATTCGGTCATTCGAATTTGTTTATGATTTAGTGCTTATGATTTAGTATTTATTCTTGTTAGACTTCTACTCCCTGTTTTAATCTGTACACAAGAGGGACAAGCGCTTCGGCCGATTTTATATCCGGGTGCTTGCGGCAGGCCATTTCGACCAGTTCTATTGCTTCGGCACGCTTCTCGCCCCAGGCGATGAGAATCTCCAAAGCCTCGATCTGGAACGGTTTGAATCCGGCCGCCTGCCGGGCCGGTTCGGCTCCGG
>CAZHBL010000734.1:0-2779 GCA_964530105.1 uncultured Pirellulales bacterium
AGCTCTTTTGTTGCCGCTTTGAAACCGGATTGCAGTGCAGCTCCGTAACCAAGATTACCTTCATGATGCACTACTTTTACCCTGCCGTCCCGTTCTGCAATCTCATCGGCGATTCGCCCGGTACCGTCAGAACTGCCGTCGTCAACTATAATTACCTCAAAATCAACGTTGAGATGTTGCATGACCTCAAGTGCCTTTTCAACGGTCCGGCCTACATTTTCCTGCTCATTATAACAAGGGAAAAAAACGCTGATTGAAACCATTACCACCTCTTGTCTTGACTTATCCTCATTAATTCTTCTATAAATTCATTCTCCTTGCCGGTATAAAAACTTGCAAGTTTTGTGTCTCTCCTCGATTGGGCCAGTCTTTTCAAATGGAAGCACGCTAATCGTACGGCTTCGACTTTGTGCCGGTAACCATCCTGTTTAGACCAGACGTCCCTTTTTGTTTCGAACTCGTTGAAATAATCCGAGCAAAACTGTTTGACAGTGGGACTCAGTTCGGAAAAGGTTGTACCCATAAGAAGTATTTCAACGATGGTGGTCGGCATCGGATTTAAATTAAAGGACGTTATGGCATAATCAAGGGCCTTCTTTTTTTCCTCTATGCCGGGTTGATAATAAAACCAACTATGCGCGCGGATCAGATTTAAATGATAATCATCCGGATAGATGGTCTTTCCGTTAAATATGCCGTCAAAAAGCTCCTTGCCCTGCGGGGTCCTTATGTCAACGTATAACTTTTGCCTGTTATTGAAAAACACGATCGGCCAATTGGGATTCTGCTCAAATCCTCTCATCGTGTGATAGGAATTTGACTGGTCAGGATCATTGTATACGGCAGAGGGCATTAAGACGACCCATACGTTACGTTTTTCAAGCTCATCACTTATGGATTGCCCGATTTTGAGATAATCTTCCGGCGTCAAAAACTGTCCCAGATTCTTTCCCGACATTCTGGCTCTCAACTGGGCGGCCTGCATAATCTCATATCCGGCCGAACCAGGGAGTCCGCCGGACATAATATACGTCCAGACGTCAAAGGTATTGCGGTTATAAGCCGCCTGCGCCCTGCCGTCCATGAATAACTGCAGAGGGGTTCGGCCGGTATTCGGGTCGGGCTCCTGGCCCCAGGCGATAAAGCCGCCCTCGGTCCAGTAGTTAAACATTTTCCCTGCCAACTTGTTATCTTTGATGAACTTCATGGCGTAAAAAGGCTTGGCATCCGAGGCGGTCATCCGCATAAAGACCGAACTCAGTTTCGGGTCCGAAGGCCACGGATCGAGATAAACAAGCTTGAACCTAAGTCCCCACCACGTACCGAAAAACAGGACAGCCAAAGCACCGACAATAGTAAAAGATAATTGCAGACTGCGCGACATTGGAGAAACAACAAGACGATTATGAGCATAGAAGTTTCGACTCGCCGAAATTCCGCGAATTATCTGGTCGATACACATCGCTATAACAGGGCACGCTGCGATCCCGGCGATCGGTATAAACCTGCGGGAACGGACGGCCATATAAATCGTCAGGGCCGCAATTGTGATTACCGCCAAATCAATACGGGGTAATTCATAAGTCTCATTTTCCAGCTCTTGATTCGCCTCGTCCTGCGCCCGGCCGAGGACTTCTCTTAAATAAGGAAATCCGAGCCAGAAAATAATCGAAACCATGTTCAAAATATAAAGCGTGTCGAATAATCGCAGATAGCTTAATCCGACGTTACGTTCGTACACCGGGCGCCATATACGCCGCAGGTCAAAGAATTGCCCCGCGTTCCATAACGGCATTTTAAACTTGAACGGATTGAAGATAACCGTCATCAGCAGCAATGAAACAACAGCCGCGATGGTCACGAAGGCAATATTTTCAGGCTTGTATTTTACCTGTTTGGAAAACAGCGATGCCAGGATATACAATACGACATAGACGGGCAGGATAACGAAAGGATAGATATATCTGCCGTTATAACCTGCGGCCGCATTGCCGGACCATACAGCCAGCAAGGTCAATAGAACCGCCAAATAAATGAAATGAATATTTTTGTAAATACTCAGCAGGATAATAGCAACAAAGACCGCACACCAAAAGAAGCTGACGAAATCAAGCTCAAGAAGCGAAAAACTGACGAATGTAATCCAGCAGACCAGCACGGATGCCACGTAGCCAAAGACCGTCGACAGCTTGATGTACAACTTTTTTTGGGCCTCAAGCTCATTCCTGGGCGCTTTGAGCAATCTCGGCTTGAGAAAGCGGGAAAACAGCCAGAGGATTAATAAGCCGATACTGAGAATATAAAGTACTAAAAACGGAAAACCCGTACCAACACGATTGGACCAGTCGAAAGCGGACCACCACTCGTGAATGTCACGCCATCTCGCGGCGTTTTTGCTGATGCTGATAGCGAACGTATGAGTGAGATTCGTCAAATGGTACGGATTGAACAAAATCATCGCTATAAAAGCAATAAAGCCGGCGGCCATTGTGTGGTAGATACCCTTTCGGCCGATGGAAATGAACCTTTTTTTGGAAATACTTGTCAGAAGGTTAAGACCTATGAACGGAACGAGCATAATAAAGACATAGATGTATCCGCCGTGCACATTGCACCAGAAAACGGTCAACGGGACAATAAGCCATATATAAAGTATGTTTCGATACGTGGCCAGCACAAGTATAAGCAGAAAGACCGCTACCAGTAAGTTCGAGAAACCCGCCGGGCGGATATCGAGAAACGAACGCCCTATGAACATCGCGAAGCAGGAGAAGACGGC
>CAZHBL010000735.1:0-2771 GCA_964530105.1 uncultured Pirellulales bacterium
TCGGCATTCTCAGGCCTGGCGGCGGCTACATTCATATATTGGTCGGCAATTTCGTAGCCGAACCGGCGCGAACCGGAATGTATCATTACAACGATCTGATCATTGAAAATGCCGAAAGTCTTTGCCAAATCAGCGTCAAAAATTTCCTGAACATATTGGATTTCAATAAAATGGTTTCCGCCTCCGAGTGTGCCGAGTTGGTTACGCCCCTTTTCAATCGCAGTTTTCGGGACCGCGCCGGGATCGGCGGGCAGATGGCCGTTCTCCTCGATTCTTTGGAGGTCATCAGCAAATTGATCCGGGTCGAAGGCTTCCCACGCTCGGTGGCCGCTCCGTTGTGCAAGGGCCGGCACGGCAGCAACTCCCTGGCTGATCACGGCTTCGATTCCTGATTTGTTCAACTGCAAATTTTCCCTGCCCTCGCCGAGCGGGACATCGCGGGCAATGTCGGTGGCAATTATTTCGACGTTGATTTCACCCCTCGAAAATGGTGTATTAAGTAATCTCATGCCGCAATTTATGTCGTACCCGACTGCTGGGGGCATAATTGCGTCCTGGAACCCCAGTACGGCACCGATTGGCACGCCGAAGCCGACGTGGATATCAGCAGTAGCGAGGACTTTTCTTGCCGGCGGCAGAGAAGCGGCGTCGTAGAGCTGACGGACGGCAGCAGGTTCGAGATTCACTGCTTTCGAAGCAAAAATGGTGGCAGCTGTCACCATTCGGCCCTGTTGTTCCATACGCAGGCGGAAAGGGTCTATGCGAACAAGTTTTGGAGCCGGCTCAGACATTCTAATAGTCCATCAGCAAAAAAGATAGTTACGACTTTTATTTAATATTAACATTATTCTACCAGCTTTTATCGGAAAGTTAAGAACAAACAGGCAAAAGACAAAAAGATGGACTTTTCACTGCGCCCCTGAATTCACTTGACAAAAGCTGGTTTTAAAGTTAAAGTGGATAACGTTGAACGCAGATATAAGCTGGGAATTGCCTAATATAAGACCAGCGATTTTTAGGGTGTTTGCAAAATGAAGATAAAATGGGCGTTTTTTGCCGTTCTGACAGCATTTTTTGTCTTAGCAATCAATTCTAATGCGATAGCCGTTAATACGGCAGATATTGATGCTGTGCTTAAAAAAGGCGTTATTGATAATCAGGACAAAAAAATCATTGATGATTTTCTTTCCCAGGCGGTGCAGGAATTAGTCAAAACCAAGGATTTTACATCCATAGCAAAGCTTCGCTCTGTCATTCTGAGCAGGAAAAGCGCCCAGAGCCAATACGCTCAGCAGTTCTCCGAATCGGCTTATCGACATATCCAGGAAGGCTTTGAACAGGCCCAAAATTTAAGGCCGGAAGAGCGAAAAACCAATGTTATCATTAGTCTCCTTATTTTGATCGATGGCCTGGAAGACCTGCGTCTGACGGATTTGGCTATGGGCATGCTAAAAGATAAGAATATGGTTATTCGATACTGGGCAGTCCATTGCCTTACCAATCCAGCCATTGTACTACAGTTAAACTCGGCCGTAACTTCAAATCCTGATCTTGCTACGACCATCACAGAACAACTCAAAGAGGTAGTTGAGACCAGTAAGCCCGAAATAATAGTTCATATAGCCAGATTCGCGGCTAATATAAACATTCCAGAGGGCGAAGATTTGTTGCTTCAAGTAGCTGATGATAGAATTAGAAGATACGCCGACTGGACAGTAACAAATGAATTCTATGATACTATTATATTGAAATTACTTGAAAGTAAAATACCATTATCTTCTCAGAATATGGGTACAACAGTTCCAACAACAAACCCTGTCAAATCTGCCATCGCTCGTCGTTTCGCCCAGTTATATTCTTATGTAATACAGCGTTATATAAAAGGTGACAACATTTTGAATGACACCCAGAAACAGAATTTGGCTTCCGTAATTATTGAGATCGAAGAACAGTGTATTACCAGATTTCTTGGTCTAAGCAGACCACAAGGAACACTAAGAAGGAATATTGAGCGAAATAATCTTATAGCCCTTTCGGATGAACATAACAAATTACTCGGTGACGAAACGAGCACCGGTCAATTACCATCAAAACTCGGCTTCGATTACAGCACAACACCCAACGGCCCCAAACGCACGGCACCAATTCCTTTACCGGAAAAACCACAAAAGCCGGCAGCTACTAACTAAAAAATCATTCAAAATACATTCAAAGTCGTAAGATTGGAATCTATTCGTAACCATCCTTTCAAATAGAACGAAAGTTCCTTAGCTGCGAGCAATACAGCCACCAGTTAAAAAAGGGCCCATACCGAATCGAGTCGGTATGAGCCCTATATATACTGCAATCCAATGTCCGTTATCATAAGGCCCAAAAGGCCATGATATTCTAAACTCCGGCTTACGGTTGCGGCTCTGGTTCGGGTTCCGGCTCAGGTTCGGGTTCCGGAGCGGGTTGATACAGTCTGATATCGTCAATAAATATCTTGCCTGAACCGCCGGGAATCGTCATGTTGCCCTTGGTTCCCAGGCCGACCGCAATCCTATCAACATTGGTCAGAACTATGCCCTGATCGGCAAAGGCCTGGAGCGGAATCACCCACTCTGTCCATGTGCCCGCCTGTGGCGCGGCAGGATCGTCATGGACTACCACCGCAGGTGTACCGGCACTGTCGGAAACCGCCACATAAAGCGGCTCGGCATCGTTACTAAGAATGCCGATATCCTGGTTTGTCCACTGCCCGCTGACATTGCCGGTAGTAGTGACGTTAG
>CAZHBL010000736.1:0-2769 GCA_964530105.1 uncultured Pirellulales bacterium
GGGCTTAAAAAGTTTTAAAGCTGTCGCAAAGGAGCTTAAATGGGACCTGTATTAAATGGGCTGCTAAAACTTCAAAGTGTTGAGAATCGCCTACGAGCCGAAAAATCTAAACTGACAAGATGTCGAAGAAATGTCGTTATTCAGGAAAATCTAATCAGAAGTCTTCAAAACGCTCTCGAAGCCAAGAAAGAGGAGGTCCAGCTAACCAAGGTCCAATTCGACCGCCTGGAATTAGAACTCAAAAGCAAAGATGAAACAATAGCCAGATTAAGAACCTCGCTCAATAGCGCAAAAACAAATAAAGAATATGCCGCCGTCCTCACTCAACTCAATACAACCAAGGCGGACAATTCCAAGATAGAAACCCAAAGTCTTGAACTTTTAAAAGATATTGAGGCCGACGAAAATGAATTCAAAGATATCCAGAAGCAGATAGACGAGCAAAAAGAAACACTTGAGAAAACCCGAAAAGAAAGTGAGATACTGGCCAACAAATACCAGGCTGAAATCGACAAGATCCAGGAAGAATGGGATCAGGCTGCACAGATCATCCCAAAAAATACATTGGAGACATTCAAACGCGTGGCCGAAACGTACGACGGCCAAGCTGTCGTGTTAATTGAGCAGCAGGGTAATAAAAAGGGACCTTATAGCTGTGGGGGCTGCTTCATGGGAATCACCGCTGAGAGCGTCAATTTGCTTATGACTAAGGATGACATAATCCGCTGTCCCAATTGCACAAGAATACTTGTCCTTGGCAATTTACATGAAGATTAGAAGCCTGGAGTAAGACTGCAGAACCATAGCGTATCCCGCAGCCATTATGCGTTAGCCTGAAATCATTTTAATTTTGTTTTGAGGAGCCAACGTAGTGCCTGATAAAATCATCGCTCATATAGACGGCGGCAGCAGAGGCAATCCCGGCCCGGCTGCTGCCGGTTTTGTATTGAAAGATTCCAGCGGGATTCAATTGCAGGCAAAAGCCTACGTCATAGGCCGAACGACTAACAACGTGGCCGAATATACAAGTCTCGTAAAAGCCCTCGAAGCTGCGAGAAAAATTGGTGCCGAACATCTCGTCGTTTTCAGCGACAGCGAGTTGCTTGTCAAACAGATCAACGGCCAATACAGGGTGAAAAGCGAGCTTATAAAGCCCCTTTACGAGCAGGCTGTCAACCTGCTCGACGGATTCAAGAGCTGGAAAGTCCATTATATTACTCGTGATAAGAACAAACAAGCCGACAGTCTCGTAAACCAGGCCCTGGACGCAGGACACAACATCGAAGGCAAACCGAAGCCGGCATCGAAGAAGGAAAAGCCGATCCGGCTCGGCGTACTCATCAGCGGCAGCGGCACAACATTGATGAACATCCTCAAACACATTAAGCAGGGCCTGCTCAATGCCGAGGTGGCTGTCGTTATCAGCTCGCGTATAACAGTGACGGGGGTCGAGAAAGCAAAAAACGCCGGACTGGATGTTAAAATTATTCACACAAAAGACTACCCCGATATCGACGAATTCAGCAGGCGTATCGAAGAAGAACTCGTCGCGGCAAACGTTGACCTCGTTATTCAGGGAGGCTGGCTCTGCCTTTGGAAAATACCGGCTCGATACGAACATCGCGTGATGAACATCCACCCGGCCCTGCTGCCAAGCTTCGGCGGAAAAGGGATGTGGGGACATCACGTTCACGAGGCGGTACTAAAGGCGGGCTGTAAAGTAAGCGGCTGCACCGTCCATTTCTGCACAAATGAATATGATAAAGGGCCCATCATCCTCCAGCGAACCTGCGAAGTCGAAAACGACGACACTCCCGACACGCTGGCCGCCAGGGTCTTCGAGCAGGAATGTATCGCATATCCGGAGGCCATAAGATTATTTGCCGAAGGTAAGTTGTCCGTCGAAAACGGCATTACAAGAGTCAAACCGTGAAGCGCCAAATCCGGATCGGACCACGAGACGCAAGTCGTAACGTATTATCAAATATGGCTATTCCGACTTTGCGACGGCAGGCTCGCTTTTTTCCGGCTCAGGTGTTTCGCAACCTTCAAGTTTCAAGTGCTCTTCATCCTGCACGTCGATCTTGATAAGGTTCTTGCCTTTGAATTTGCCTCCCAGTACAGCTTCCGAAAGCGGGTCCTCTATATAGTGCTCGATTGCCCTTCGCAAAGGTCTGGCCCCAAACTCAGGATTGTAGCCCTTGTCGATGAGAAATTCCTTCGCCTGATCGGTCAGCTCGAGTCTTAAGCCGTGCTCGGTCAGACGCTTGAATACCTTGGCAAGCTCGTAATCAACGATAATTTGTAGATCCTCTCTTGTTAATGCCTGAAAGACGATGGTGTCGTCAAGCCTGTTCAGAAATTCGGGTCTAAAGTGACGTTCTACCTCTTTCTGAAGAATATCCTTCATTTTCTCATAATTCGCCTCGGGGCTTTTCTTGCCAAAGCCAAAACCGGATTGATTCTTAATCAAATCGGCGCCGATGTTGCTGGTCATGATAAGGATGACATTCTTAAAGTCAATGCTTCGCCCGAAACTGTCAGTCAACCTGCCCTCGTCCATAATCTGTAAAAGCACATTATAGACATCCGGATGGGCCTTCTCTATTTCATCAAGGAGCAGCACCGAGTATGGCCGTCTTCTAATCCTTTCGGTTAATTGTCCGCCTTCTTCGTAGCCAACATATCCCGGAGGAGCACCCACTAATCGACTTACATTGTGCTTCTCCATAAATTCGCTCATATCCAGCCGGATGAGAGAATTTCTGT
>CAZHBL010000737.1:0-2764 GCA_964530105.1 uncultured Pirellulales bacterium
GGTCGGGATTCGCCGCCGGACAGCGGGGCCGGATACATCGCCGATATCGAAATAAAGGCCAAAGAAATCGGTGTTGGCAAAATTGCATCGGTCATTGGAAGGTTCTACGCGATGGACCGCGACAGCCGGTGGGACCGGGTACAGAAGGCTTATGAATGCCTGGCGATCGGCAAGGGTCTTAAAGCTGCCAGTGCAGCCGAGGCCGTCGCCAACAGCTACAAAAAGGAAGTTACCGACGAATTTATTGAGCCGACATGTGTTGTGAATGAGGACAGTGAGCCACTTGCGACAATCAAGAACGGCGACGGCGTGATTTTCTTCAACTTCCGCGGCGACAGACCCCGTGAAATCACACGGGCGCTTGTCGATTCGGATTTTAAAGAATTTCCCAGGACAACCAGGCCTGATATTTATTTTGTCTGTATGACCGAATACGATGCGACGATCTCGGCGCCAGTGGCATTTCCAAAGCTGCCGAAAATGAAAAATATCCTGGCGGCGTATTTGGGCTCGCTGGGTTTGACACAATTTCGCTGCGCAGAGACGGAAAAGTATGCACACGTAACCTTTTTCTTCAATGATTACACAGAAAAACCGTTCCCCGGCGAGGACAGGCAGATTGTTCCTTCGCCACGGGTCCGCACGTACGATTTGAAGCCTGAGATGAGCGCTTACGAGGTTTGCGAGGTAGTTTTGGAACGGCTGGATTCGAATAAATACGATGTGGTCGTGGTAAATTTCGCAAATCCGGACATGGTCGGCCACACCGGCATCCTGTCGGCAGCGGTAAAAGCGGCTGAGGTAGTGGATGAGTGCGTCGGCAGAATTCTCGATAAAGTCAAGAGTATGGGCGGTGCAGCCATTATCACGGCCGACCACGGCAACTTCGAGAAAATGTGGGATTTTGCAAAGAATCAGCCGCACACGGCCCATACCGTTGGCGATGTACCACTGATTGTCTTCGACGAACGCTCAAAGGGCGGCAAGCTGCGCCAGGGCGGCAGGTTAGCCGATATAGCCCCAACAATGCTGGCAATGATGGACCTGCCAAAGCCTAAAGAAATGACCGGCCAGAGCCAGATCGAAGACTGATCGCACAAGAGCGTTAGACAAAAAACTCGATGAAGGGAGGACCTTATGCCAGAGATATTCCCAGAACCCATAAGGATTCTGCCGGAAGCAGACATTCCACTAAACGGGCTAAAGGCTTATCTTTCACAATCGGACGACCACCAAATCCTCTTCATGCAGTTCGATGAAGATGTTGAAGTTGCGGAACATTCTCACGAGAGTCAATGGGGCGTCGTATTAGAGGGCAGGATTGATCTAATGGTCGAAGGAATTCAGCAAACTTACACAAAAGGCGACCGCGTTTTTATTCCTAAAGGCGCAAAACACTCCGCGAAAATATACGCGGGATACGCCGATATTTCGTTCTTTAATCAACAAGATCGTTACAAGAAAAAACAGCCGATGGATATATGAATGAAGCCCCTATTACATGGGAAACAAAGACAGATTGAAATATCATGTTTCAAAGAAGATTTATTTTTTAACTTTTAATTGTCAATCAATTCTACCCGAACTGAACTTTTGTTCCGACGGTAAAATTTTATGCAAACCGCCTATGAATCCCAACCAGTAGTGTGAAAAGCAACTGGAATTGTCCAAAAAAATGGATACAATGATTCAGCTATGGGACAAATAAAGGTTCTTGACCAGAATATGATTAATATGATTGCCGCCGGCGAGGTGATCGAGCGTCCGGCCAGTGTGGTCAAGGAACTTGTGGAGAACAGTATCGATGCCGGGGCGACAAAGATAACGGTAACCATCGAGGACGGCGGCAGAAAGCTTATATCTATCACCGATAACGGCTGCGGTATGGATGCCGATGACCTGGCTCGGGCCTTCGAGCCACATACCACGAGCAAAATCAAAACCAGCGCCGACCTGCACGGCATATCGACGCTTGGCTTTCGAGGCGAAGCTTTGGCGAGTATCGCTTCGATCGCACAAGTTCGGGCTATAAGCAGAACAAAAGGCTCGACAGGCGCCAACTGCATCGAGATAGATTGCGGCAGCAAAACTTCCGCCGGCCCATGCAGCGGCGATTACGGTACGACCATCCAGATCAGGGATATTTTTTATAAACTGCCCGCCCGGCGTAAATTTCTCAAAACCGCCAATACCGAAATGGGCCATATCACCGAGCAATTCACGCGTATCGCGCTTGCGAATGAGAACCTGGATTTGACGCTGATACGCAACGGCAAAGAGCTTTATCGGCTGTCGGACAAAGATGATCTTCGCCGGCGCATAACCGAACTGTTTCCGATGCCTTCGAGTGATATTTCTGAGAATCTGATCGAAGCCGAAATCGGCGAAAAAGGCCTGCACGTCCACGCCCTGATGGGCAAGCCGCTTATTTCACGGACAAATAATCGCTTTCAATACGTGTTTCTAAACGGCCGGTTCATCCGTGATAAATTCATCTCGCACGCCGTCAAAGAGGCGTATCGAGGGCTTCTGGAGCCCGGCCGGTTCCCCGTCGTTTTTTTGTTCATTAAGATGCCCTTCGAAGAATATGACGTAAACGTGCATCCGACGAAAATCGAGGTGCGTTTCTATAATGCCAATCTGGTTCATTCGCAAATTCTCGGAGCGCTGCGTGAAAAGCTCCTGGGGACGAATCTTGAGCTGCCGGGCAGGCTGCCGGATCTGCAAAACGCTCAAAGCACGTCGCGCCATTCGCCTCCGGTGC
>CAZHBL010000738.1:0-2749 GCA_964530105.1 uncultured Pirellulales bacterium
GCTGAGGTCAGGAGGAGGGGAGTGAAGTTTAATACCTCAGCCCGTGGCTTTGTGTTATTCCATACGAGCCCAGTTTACCGAAGTTCGTCTTCTATGGAAAAACATTTATTTATTTTTTAAAAAATCTCCATAGGTGTTGTTTTTGTTTCAAAATTAGCCTAAAACCGGCAATAATAATGTAGAAAAATGCATTCCAGCAAAAAATTTAAACACAAGTAGAAACTGGCAATTAGATTATATGGTTTGGACAGTGCTATTAAGCGAGCAAGAAAATTTCGTTAGATAAGGAATTTTAATGAAGTCGATAGGGCTGGTTTATATGGTTCTGATTTTATTGATTGCGGGTCTTGGATGCCAGACGAAGGAATCCGAATCGGAAAGCATCAGAATCAAGCCGTCTAAGGCCCGTGGTGAAGCGCTCGGCAGGACGCTTTTGCACTTGGCGCCCAACTGGAAAGTGGCCGACCGACTTATAAACGAAGGTGCCGACGTCAACGCACAAGACAGTTTCGGCATGACGCCATTGCATACGGCCGTCATATCGAATCGCAAAGATGTCGTCGAAGTGCTTGTTGACCGCCGAGCCGACATCGATGCAAAAAGCTATCGCGGCCAGACGCCGCTCTTCTGGGCGGTAACCAAAAACCACAAAGACATGGCCGAATGGCTGATTGAGCATGGTTCAGACGTTAACGTAAAAGACAACTACGGCATCACGCCCCTGCACAGCGCAGCCCACGCAGGCGGTACGGACCTCATCGAGCTTCTTATTGCCCATGGCGCCGACATGAATATAAAAGACAACGAAGGCCGATCCCCTTTAGACTGTGCAAAAAATTCAGGCAATACCGAAATCGTAGATTTATTGCGCAAGCATGGGGCAAAAGAATGATAAAGAACTTGGGACTTCGATATAAGGAGATATAGCAAATGTCAGTTAGTGTTTTTGAAGATAAGGCTACAATGCCGGATGATAAGATGCTGGCTGTGGCGTTAGGTAAATCGAATCAGCTATGGCGGGAGATTAAAAAGCATCTGAAAGCTGAATATGGCGAATTAATTGAAGATTGGAAGTTCTATGGGCAGAAATCCGGCTGGATACTTAAAACGCTACGAAAAAAACGCAACTTGTTTTTCTTCATTCCTCTTAAGGGCTCCTTTCAGGTATCATTTGTTTTTGGTGATAAGGCCGTTGCCGCAGTGGGAAAAAGCGGCCTGCCGAAGAAGCTTGTTACAGAGCTGAGAGACGCCAGAAAGTAAGCAGAGGGAAGGGGTTTGAGAATTGATGTCAAAAACTCCGCCGATGTCGAGCATATCAAGAAGCTGGTGGAGATAAAGATCAATAACTAATGAAAGGAATTTGTGATGTTTTCTTATGACTATAGGTATATCGGGTATTTATTTGCTTTTGTCGTCGTGATTTGTGTGTTTTGTCCATTGACGTATGCTGGATTTCCTGATTTTGAGTATCACTTAATTGACCGGATCGGCAAACAGATGGGGCAGAGTTCTCTGGTGGATGTTGACAAGGACGGTGACCTGGACTGGATTACCGGTTGCAACAATGGGACGATATGGTGGTTCGAGTACAAAGCGCCAGATGACTGGGTCCGGCATACGCTCGGGCAGGATGTACTGACGGATGTTGGCGGCACGGCATTCGATGTGGATGGCGATGGATGGATCGACCAGGTTTCCGGTGGGACCTGGTACCGCAATACCGGCAAACCTCGCGAGCAGGAGTTTGTAAGGTATTTGAATGGTGTGATAGAAAAATCGCACGATAACGTCGCCGCGGATATGGACGGTGACGGCAGGCTCGACGTCGTCGCGATGAGCGATCGCAGCGCTTTATACTGGTACAAGATTCCCGCCGACCAGACGAAGCTGTGGCAGGGGCACAAGATCGGTCCTTCGGTTCATGGCGCGATCGACCCGGCGGGCGTCGGCGATATCGACGGAGATGGTGACAACGACGTTGTCCGCACAAATATCTGGTTCGAGAACGCCGACGGCAAAGGCCTCAAATGGATCGAGCATGCAAACATCGATTTCGGCCAGCCCAAAGCGAGGTATCCCCTGATGACCAAATCGTGGATCATCGATATCGATAAGGACGGCGATAATGATGTCGTCCAGGCCGAAGGAGATTGTATCAGCGGTCGTGTGGCCTGGCATGAAAACGCCGACGGCAAAGGCGGCCTGTGGAAAAAACACATGATTGCCGACAAGGCCGGCCAGGATTATCATTCGCTTGCCGTGGCGGATTTCGATAACGACGGCGATGCGGATGTATTCTCCGGCGGAGGACCGCTTACGTCGAAGCCGCCACATAAATGGTTTATCTGGGAAAACAAGGACGGCAAAGGGGGCGAATGGCTCCGGCACGAAATATTAAGCGGTAAACGCTGTCACGAAGCCAAAGCGGCAGATATCGACGGAGATGGCGACATTGACATTTGTTCCAAACCCTGGAACGGCGACGAGCACGTTTACCTTCGCAACATGCTTAAGGAAAATTCCTCGAAATAAAATCGTGCAATAAGACGCGAATCTGATAGCATTGGAATGTTAATTGAAAATTTGTTAGGAGAAGATAGGATGTCGTTGAAAATTTTCCGGCTGTCAGTCAGGCCGTTCTGTTTTGTGCTAATCGGTGTCACTCTCCTTGCAGTGGGCCTTCCTCCCGCCCGTGGCGCCGAGTACTACGACAACAAATCTTTGGGCAGGCGTCTAACATCGCTTGCCG
>CAZHBL010000739.1:0-2748 GCA_964530105.1 uncultured Pirellulales bacterium
ACATAATCATTCCGCGTCCAAATCAGTAGTGCCGACTTTCACGTTTTCAGCCGTCCCGAAAAACATTTTCGCTCTGCCGGTGGCGGGGCTGATACTTATCGAGTAATGCGTTTTCCCGTCCCCGATTTGAACAACCGACGATTGAGCAGTGCCGTTCGCTGAAAAAGTAATCATCTTTTGCTCCTCACCGACCGAACCGACCGATTCAGTCTCCAAGCCGTTCGGCACGATCTCAACAGACTCGAATACAACGTCACCCTGAAACTGCACAGGTTTACAATAATAATCCTTCACAATCCCCTGCTGTGCCTGCCCGCTTTCCTCGTCCCACAATACGGTCGTAAGGTAAAATCCTTTATTTGTCAGATCCAATACCATCCTGTACTGGTTTTGTTTCTCCACGGCCATCAACCTCGCATATTTTGCGGTAAGAAAAAAATCATACGCAGCCTTTTCCACCTGCATCTTCTTGAAGGTGCCCACATACAGACCGGCGCCCGTACCGGTGACCAGCCCGATGATAACTACCACCAGCAGCACCTCGGTGATGGTAAAACCCTTTCGTATTGTTTTGTAGTCCACTTTCACGTTATGCGATCTCAAATTCAGCAGAAGAAAATCATATTACTCGTTGATGATATCCGCGTTGTCGCCCTCACCGCCGTCCGTGCTGTCCGCTCCAAGACTTATCAAATCAAAACTGCCCGGGTTGTATTCGCCTTCAGCAACATAAATATATGGATTGCCCCATAGGTCAAGCAGGTCGCTGCGCTTCAGATAGGGGCCGTGCCATTTGCCCTCTTCTATGTCCGAAGAAGGTAAAACCAATACTTCAAGCCCCTCGGAGTCGTCCGGATATCTTCCGCAGTCAACATAAAAGCGATTGATCGCATTTTCGATAATTGCCATCTTTGCCCTGGATAAGTCTGCTTTCGTCTTACCGATACCGGATAAAAACCTCGGCGTAACAAACGCTGCAAGCATCGTTATAATCAAGACAACGACAAGCAGCTCTACAAGTGTAAATGCCTTTCTTTTCCTGTTCTTACGCTCCATTTTGCTACCTCTCAATAAACGATTTTGCAAATAGTCCATTATGAATCATGCCGCGAACGAGCGCTATAACATTCCACCGCCAAGCTCCATGGCAACTATCGGCAGCAGAGTCGCTGCAATGATGAAACCAATCACCAGTGCCAGCAGCAATATCAAAATCGCGGGGAAAATCGACATAAACTTGTTAATGGCGGAGTCCGCTTCAGAGTCGAATGTATCGGCGGCATTTAACAATAATTCATCGAGTTTCCCGGTCTGCTCGCCCACCGCGACAATCTGTACAAGCAGTGGCGGGAAATTACCAGACTCGCCCAAAGGATCGGCCAGAGGCTCGCCCCGTTTGACTTTTTCCGCCACTGTGTCAATTTCCCTGCCCAACAATTCGTTACCAAGCGTATCACGAACTACTCCCAGGGCCTCCAGTATAGTAACACCTCCCATTGTCAGCGCCCCAAGCGTCCGTGCAAATCGACCCACCGCTATCGTCCGTAAAACCGAACCCAAAATCGGTATTCGAAGCTTAAACGTATCGCACTGGAAGCGGCCCGTGGTTCTCATCCATTTTATCAGGCGATAAAATCCCAAACATATAGCAGCCAGAACAATCCACCCCGGAATACTCGTAAACAAACCTTTAATAAATCCGCTGATACCCATTAATATCTTTGTCGGCAACGGCAGGACTGTCAGGTCGGCACCTAAAGTGTCTATTATCTTCGGCAATATCACGGTTATGACGATGGTTACCGAGACAAGACCGAGGCACAAAACGAAAATTGGATAGGCGGAGGCATTTTTCATATTTGTTTTGATTTTATCTTCCCTGGTCAACATATCCGCCAACTGAACCGTTGTTTGTTCAAGTATTCCGCCTGTTTCACCGACTCGTATCATCGACAGGTACAAAGGGCTGAATACCTTCGGGTGCTTTGCCATAGCTTCCGAAAGAGACTGCCCGGCACTGACTGCATCCACGAGATCACCCAGCAAATTTTTGGTTGCTATCTTGTGCTGCTGTTTGCGAAGAAGCTCAAGCCCGCTAAGCAGCGGGAGTCCCGCTCGCAAAGCCGTACTGAGCTGGGTTGTCATAGCCAAAACATCTTTGCTTGAGACCCTTCGTGAGCCGAATTTCAAAAGCTGCCCCACATCCGTCGCCGCCGTCTTGTCCTGGCTTTCGCCGGGGCTGTGCGACCGAACATCTTTGGTCAATTCAGTCACGAAATTGCCTTTTTCAGTCAGAGCGACAACTGCGCTTCTGCGGTCAACCGCCTCTATCGTTCCCGTAACGTGTCCGCCGCTCCGATCTACCGCCTTATAGGAAAACCAGTTCACTTTAGGTATCTCACCTTTCGTATTTCATATCTCATTCGAGATGACGTTTCACTTTTTACTCTCTAATCTTCCTCGCCGATACTCTTGGCAACTCTGAAGATTTCCTCAGGAGTGGTAACACCTTCTAATACCTTGGTGAGACCATCGTTCACCATGCTTATGTGGTCTGGGGGGGCCGCTTTGATAATCTGTTCGGTCGTCGGACTTGTTGCGATCAGCTCACGCAGAGTTCCCGTGATCCTGAGCAGCTCATATATCCCGATCCGTCCGCTCATGCCGGTTTGTCCGCATTCGTTGCAACCGGTCCCGTGATAGAACTTCGTATCAGGCTGAATCTTCATCGAGCCATTCAGGCTTTTG
>CAZHBL010000740.1:0-2744 GCA_964530105.1 uncultured Pirellulales bacterium
TCAGCGGCGACAAGGAGTTTTTCGGAACGGTTGTTTCCGTGGCGATTATCTTCGTCATTTTCCTCGCCGGCCTCAGAGTTTTCGAGACGCTGCCTGAATTCGGAACCGCTATTTTCACCCAGGTTCCCAATGCCGCCTCGCAAACATATATCAGCCAAGGTCTGGAGAAAACGGGAGCGGCAAATCTGGTCTCCTCGGTAATTCTGGATTATCGTGCCTATGATACGCTCGGCGAGGCGACCGTCCTGTTTACTTCGATTATAGGGGCCACGGTTCTTTTGCGAAGAAAAGCGAAATATACACCTGAGACATTACAACCGGTTTTGGAATCTTAAGATTTTCCCGGAGGAATTTAACAAATGAAGGGAATGACAATCATAGTTAAGACGATCAGCAGTTGGGTCAAAGTGCTGATTGTGCTGTTCGGTATCTATATTATCCTGTTCGGTCATCTGACGCCGGGAGGCGGTTTTGCCGGTGGAGTGATTCTGGCTTCTTCCTACGTCCTGCTCATGCTGGCATTCGGCGGGGAGTTCGTAAAGAAAGACCTGCCTTTGTCTCTCGTCTCGAAACTTGACTGCATAGGGGCGTTCATGTTTATTATGATCGCAATTTTAGGACTTGTCTTTGGCGGGGCCTTCTTTGTTAATTTCCTGGTTGATAAATATGGCCAGCCTTTACATCTTTTGAGTGCCGGCACGATACCGTTTTCGAATATTGCGATTGGTCTGAAAGTCGGTGCGTCTCTGTTCCTGGTCATCTTTAGTCTTTCGACCTGTCATAAGAGTGAAGAATTGGATAGTTAGTGGAAAAGGAGTACGGACGATGCTTTATGCGTTGTGCTTTTTATTGTTTATGATCGGGCTGTATTGTGCAGTCGTCAAAAAGAATATGGTCAAGATTGTCGTCGGTATTCTGATTATGGAATACGCCGTCAATCTTTTTCTGATCATGCTTGGGTACAGGCAGAACGGTGTGGCACCAATTATTGACAAAAGTCACCTGGAATCGCAGGCTGCTCTTGCCAATTTTGTGAACAGCTCCGTTGACCCGCTGCCCCAGGCGCTCGTGCTTACCGCAATCGTCATCAGCCTGGGTTCATTGGCGCTTATGATTTCGATATGCATCAGGACTTATGAAAAATACGGCACCTTTGATATTACGGAGATAAGGAGGTTAAGAGGATGAGCATACTCCTGCCTGCTTTTGTTGCGATCCCTCTTGCAACGGCATTTTTGCTCCCTATGTTCGGCAAGCGAAGAAAGGAAGCCGCGACAGTCGTCGCCAACGTTGCGACCATTTTTTTACTGGTTCTCGCCATCTCATGCATCGGCAAGTCCGGCGTCTATGAAATGGGCAAGTGGCCCATTCCTCTTGGAATTAATCTTGTACTCGACGGCTTAAGCTGCCTCTTGCTTTTAGCCATTAGTGTCGTATCGGCCGCAGTAATGCTTTTTAGTGCCGGATATATGGAGCAATATACGGCAAAGCCAAAATATCTCAGCCTGTTTCTGCTTATGGTCGCTGGTATGAACGGCGTAGTACTTTCGGGAGATATCTTTAACTTGTTCGTATTCCTGGAAATCGCCTCGCTCGCATCTTACGCGCTTGTCGGTTTCGGCTGCGGACACGAAGAGCTTGAGGCATCATTCAAATATACGGTTCTGGGTACGATCGCTTCGATTTTCGTTCTTTTTGCTATTGCTCTTGTTTACGGCAATACCGGCACATTGAATATGGTCTACATATCGAAAGCCATCCAGAACTCGGGCCTGAACGCGGGGCTCGGTTTTGCCTTGGCGTTGTTTATTGTCGGCTTCGGACTGAAGGCCGCGCTGGTTCCATTCCATGCATGGCTGCCGGATGCGCACCCATCGGCCCCCGCCCCGATTTCCGCTATGCTCTCCGGTGTGCTGATAAAATCGCTCGGTGTTTATGCCCTTGCCCGGGTAGTATTCAACGTGTTCGGCGTTTCGCTTGCAATCGGATGGCTGCTGATCGCACTTGGGATTTTGAGCATGATTGTCGGCGCCTTTCTGGCCATCGGGCAGTGGGACATCAAGAGGCTCATGGCCTATTCGAGCATTAGCCAGATTGGCTACGTCGTCCTGGGAATCGGCCTTGGCGCTATGCTGCTGGCTAAAGGGGCAAACCCGGCATGGGCTTCGTTGGCTATTCTGGCGGGATTGTTCCACCTGATCAATCATGCCGTCTACAAGTCTTTGTTATTCCTGACCAGCGGCTCGCTCGAAAAGGCAACCGGCACAAGACAGCTAACGGAAATGGGAGGCCTCGCACAGAGATTGCCTTTCACGCGTACAACCTGCACCATCGCCTCGGCTTCAATCGTCGGCATACCGCCGTTCAGCGGATTCTGGAGCAAGTTGATTCTGGTTATGGCGGCCATCCAGGCCCAATATTACTGGATCGCGGCAATCATAGTTTTCGTAAGTCTGTGTACACTGATTATGTATCTCAAGGTGCAGAGATATGTTTTCTTTGGCGAGCTGCCGGAAAACCTCACCCAGGCGAAGGAAAATGGAGGCTCGATGCTCATCGCTATGGTATTTTTAGCATGTTTGTGTGTCCTCATGGGATTGCTCGTGCTGGTGCCCGGCTTAAGGGGAAGTATTCTGGAGCCGGCTGTCACGGTTTTGACGGACGGGCTTAAATACCCTGATGTTGTTATGGGAATGTGATAATAAGGATTTAATCGTATGAGACGACTGATTTATTTTGTACTG
>CAZHBL010000741.1:0-2740 GCA_964530105.1 uncultured Pirellulales bacterium
CTCCTATAACAAAAATAAGCATATCGCCCCTTAACATCAGGTCGCACAGGAATGCGCAAAAAACCGCGTACCCATCTGTCAGTCCGGGCGATTCGGTAGGAGAATAATATGAGACAACTATCCGAAATTGAAACCTTTGGTGGTATAGATGCTGATACAGACACATTATTAGAAACCTGCTTCGAGCATCATGAAGCTTATCTATTTTCCAAGGAACATAAACGGTTTCTGGTTCTTGGTAGAAAGGGCAGTGGAAAGACCGCTATTTTTCGCAAGCTCATTTCGACACGAACACACGATCTTTTCTCATTTGGGCACACATTCACCGACTACCCTTGGCATCACCATGACAAACAAGCCGCAGTCGGCGTGCCGGAGGAAGAGCGATACGTCCATAGTTGGCGATATCTAATCTTATTGTCTATTGCGAAAATTCTGCTCAACCAAGATCAATCTCAACCGTGGTCGGACGAGACTTTTGAGGACATCCGGAAAATCGAAAAATTCGTTATTGACTCCTACGGAACAAGAGATCCGGACGTTACGGAGATATTTTCACCTGCCAAGACCCTTCGATTTAAATCTTCCTTTGAAATCCCACTGACTAAGCTAAAGGTCACACTCGAAGCTGGTGGCGTTCCTTTGGAGCACTTGCCGACCATCATACAAGATGTGAACCGCAATTTGACAAATGCAATCGTGGCTACCCTCAACCCTGACTTCGACTACTATGTTTGCTTTGACCAGCTTGATTTAGGATTTGCCCCACGTGATAATAATTATAAAAATCGCCTAATCGGGCTGATACTTGCAGCCCGAGACTTGAACATTCGAGCGCGCGAGGCTGGCAAGAGGTTCTCTGCATTAGTGTTTTTGCGGGACGATATTTATCAGACCCTGCGATTCGAAGACAAGAATAAGGTCACTGAAGCATTCGCTACTAGAATAGAGTGGGACACCGAGAGAACTGAACGGACTTTAAGAGACCTTATGCAGAAACGCTTTGCCTCAGTTCTTGATATTCGTGAAGATGGCTCATGGGAAAAGGTATTTGATGAAACGGAACAAATGCCCGGAAGGCAAACGAAGTATCAGCATATGCTCGACAGGACGTTCCTTAGGCCACGCGATATCATCAAATTCTGCAACGAAACACTTGATTCCTACAAAGCCCAGCCCGCACAAGAACGAACCCAGCTTTTCACCAATCGTGCTATTAACCTAGCGCGTACTGAATACTCTCAGTATTTCCTAAATGAACTTGATGACGAGATTTTCAAGCAAATGAAGAACTATGAGGCTTATATCGAGGTTCTGAAGTCACTCGATAGCCTCCAATTTATAAAGCCAGATTTCGAACAAGCATGCGTAGTTAGAGATAGGATCCTCCCAGAAGGATACGATCCCACATCTATCCTAAATGAGCTTTTTGAGTTTTCACTTATTGCATATTATGCTCCTGGTGGAGGAGGTTACGGTGGGTCCGAATATGTGTGGCGTTACAAGGACTCTAGAGCGCGTTTCAACGAATCAGCAACGAGCTTTCGCATACACCCCGGGTTGAAAGAAGTTCTGGGTTTAAAGAAATTCACACGCTCAGGATCATGATGATGTACAAATCGAGGAGGCATCGAAGATCTCCCTGATTATGCCATCTATACAGCTCTTGGATTAAAATGTTTTTGTTCCGACAGAGATGTTTCCTGAATTCATCGCTGATATCGAAACCAAGAAGGCGGAAAGTTGACTACGCAATTATGAAAGATGGGAGCCCATCAATCTTCATAGAGATAAAAAGTGTAGACGGTAACCCTTCTTGTTAAAGGCAAATGATCACATGAAAGCTTTCAAATCCTGGCGAAGCTACTCCCGATTTGAGAGAGCAATAAAATATCAAAGCAGGTATATTCACTCCACTGAAGTTGAGGCCTTTCTTCAAACTGTACTAAAGACAGCCGAGGGTAGGATTGAAAGCTTTCCCAAAGGTAGTATTTTATGGAGAGCGCAGCTTGGTCATGGTTGGAGGTTTGAAAACGAGGACGTCGGTGAAATACCTGCTCCGCATGAGCCAGATCGGATGTGTCCAAAAACCGGGCGAGCCACTGAAGGTCGTGTAAATCCAAAAGGAATACCTTTTCTGTATCTAGCCTCACACCGCGATACTGCTCTTGCAGAGGTGAGACCTTGGGTTGGTTCTTATGTTTCAGTGGGGCAGTTCGAAATCGTTAGGGGAATAAAAGTTGTGAGCTGCATCACTGATGAAAGAAAACGCTTTATATTTTACATTAATGAACCTTCCCCAAAAAAGCGTGAGAAGGCAGTTTGGTCTGATATTGATAAAGCCTTTGCAAAACCTGTCAGTCCCACCGATGATATAGCCGATTATGTACCCACCCAGGTCCTGGCTGAGCTTTTCAAATCAAAAGGTCTTGATGGAATAGCGTATCGAAGTTCTTTGGTGGATGGCTATAATATGGCACTTTTCGATATCAATTTTGCTAAAATCATCAATTGTTCTCTCCGTCGGGTGAATCGAATTGAACTCGACTCCTCTGAATATGCTAATCCATATTATTTGACGCGATATTATAAGAAAAAGAAAGGTAAGGAGGGACCAAAGAAAGGGACTAAAGAGGAGACCAGGGGGTGAGATCTTAAATCTTCATTGTTGCCGGTCAGCCCAATATAGCTAGTGTCCATCCACGGACGTAACCTTTTGTAATGCATAAAAAAAGCGCAT
>CAZHBL010000742.1:0-2719 GCA_964530105.1 uncultured Pirellulales bacterium
ATCATACCATGGCAAAATATGAATGTGTAGCATAATCTATGTACTGGTTAGTAAGGTATCGCCGGAAGGCAAGATTTTACAAATCATCAACCTGGGCTTTTCGCCGGTACGTCTGCGTATAGACAGATCTGACGGCAGCATTTGGACGACCGGCAAGATAAAAGAGCGGGACTTTTCAAAAATCGGTGACGAATGGCCGGAGACCCTCGACGAATTGTACGAATTGACAAAAATGGACACAGAGACTTACACCCGTAAATATGATTCAGGGGGTAATTTGGTTTTCGAAATCACCGAAGGAGGCTATTCAATCGAGCTGGATCAGTCGGACGGCTCGGCCTGGATAGCCGGCAAGAAAAACATATGGCACTATTCCGCCAAAGGCCAAAACCTCGGCTCATACGCCGGCTCTTCCGATGCCCAAAAGTGGATCGCAATCATTCCCAACAAGTAGCCGATAGAAGATATTTTGTGTCATGCACATCCAAAAGGTGCAACAGTGCTTTCGACTACATTTGGAATGACGTTTGATTAAGTTGTTTTTCACCTTCGCGTGTGTTCCATTAGGATTTTTCCATATCTTCGAAGAGGACATTTCACTATAGTGATTTCTAACGAGCTTGACGGGATGCGTCCGGGACAATAGAATATTTCAATTCGTATGGTAAGTAATGAGAGGTGAGTAGTTGGTTAACCAATCATCAATTAATCACTCACCAGCCGGTAGGGTGTGCACTGCACACCATTTTGCTTATGCCCAATTATAAACGAACATATCAAGCTGGAGGGATGTTTTTCTTTACACTGGTGACACATCGCAGGCGGTATCTGTTTTCAGAATCCACTGCTATTGAATACCTGCGGGAGGCGATTGCTCAAGAGAAGGTACAACATCCGTTCGATTTGACTGCTATCGTTCTTCTGCCGGACCATATCCATTGTATTTGGGAATTGCCGGAAAATGATGACGATTTCTCCAGACGGTGGGGACGTATAAAAAGCAGGTTTACCAAAACATGGCTGGCTCAAGGCGGTCGAGAAGCGGAAATCTCGAAGGCGCGCGATCATCACAGGGAACGAGGCGTTTGGCAAAAAAGGTTCTGGGAACACAGAATTCGCAGCGAAGAAGACCTGATGCATCATGTCAATTATATTCACTACAATCCCATCAAGCACGGTCTGGTTCGCTGTCCACATGAGTGGCCATATTCGAGCTTTGCCAGATGGGTCAAACGAGGATTCTACGGGCAAAATTGGCTCTGCGACTGCGGAGATAAAAAACCTACCGTGCCGGAGTACCTGCGAGCAACGGATTCTTTCGGTGAGTAGATAATTTTTTGGTGTGTGGTATATACCCCCGATTGGTGTGCGGTGCACACCCTACCGCTTCGTTACGTTTTCTTGCAAAGAATTTGACGCAGAAGGTATAAGCTAATAGAATATCTTACTTCATGCGATCAGGTAGTGTGTGCACTGCACACCATTTTGGTTTGTATCGAGACCAGTAGGGTGTGCATCGCACACCATTTTTGTTACGCATTAAGAATTGAGGTTTTAGGATGACGTGGATTGACGAGAATTATTTGAAGTTGCAGGCGGGGTATCTGTTTCCGGAGATCGGGCGGAGAAGAAGGGCGTTCCAGGCCGCTCACCCGGATGCGAAGATAATCAGTATGGGGATAGGCGATGTGACGCAGCCGCTTGCTCCGGCAGTAACGGCCGCGATGAAAAAGGCGGTCGATGAGATGGCCCAGATCGAAACTTTCCGGGGCTACGACGACGGCGGCATCGGTTATGAATTTTTAAGACAGGCAATCCGCGACAACGATTACAAAGCCCGCGGCGTCGAAATCGACATCGACGAAATAATCGTCAGCGACGGGGCCAAGTGCGATACCGGTAATATGCAGGAAATCTTCGGACTGGATAACGTTGTGGCCGTATCGGACCCGGTCTACCCGGTCTATGTGGATACGAACGTGATGGCCGGCAGGACCGGTGCTGCGGCAGAAAAAGGGCGATACGAAGGAATTATGTATATGCCCTGCACCGAAGAAAATAATTTCGTGCCCCAGCCGCCCGCCGGGAAGGTGGATTTGATTTATCTGTGTTTCCCAAACAACCCGACCGGGGCGGTTGCGACCAGGCAGCAGCTTGCCGAATGGGTGGATTATGCCCGCCGGAATAAAGCGATCATTCTTTATGACGCCGCTTACGAGGCGTTTATCTCCGAGCCGGATATCCCACACTCGATCTTCGAGGCCGATGGAGCGAAAGATGTCGCTATTGAGTTTCGCAGCTTTTCAAAAACGGCGGGCTTTACCGGCGTCCGGTGTGCGTTTACAGTCGTTCCGAAGCAGTTGAAAGCTTATACGAAAGACGGCAGGGCGGTCGAGGTCAGCCCGGTTTGGAAACGCCGGCATTGCACGAAGTTCAACGGCGTATCTTATGTCACCCAGGCCGGGGCCGCGGCGATATATACCGAAAAAGGCAAAAAGCAGGTCAAAGAGACTATTGATATTTATATGAGCAACGCAAAACTCATCCGCGAGACGCTCGGTAAAATCGGCTATACCGTGTACGGCGGTGTTAATGCGCCATATATCTGGCTCAAAACCCCCGAGGGCGTGGACTCATGGGAATTCTTCGATAAGCTGCTGAACGAGGCACACGTGGTGACTACTCCCGGCGCGGGCTTCGGCTCGGCAGGGGAGGGCTA
>CAZHBL010000743.1:0-2703 GCA_964530105.1 uncultured Pirellulales bacterium
CCGTAATGAGCCGACCACCGGTGAGATTAATTACAAGAACATCTTCAAGCACATTCACGATAAGGGCTACCAGGGTGTTCTTTGTATGGAGCACGGCAGAAGCAAACGAGGTAAGGAAGGCGAGATGGCGGTCATCGAGGCCTATCGGGCCTGCGATGATTTTTAGCCATTGCTATCGAAAAAAGAGATTTGTAATGGTTTGTAGGGTGGGCCTCGGCCTATCGATTCTCCGTGAGGAGACAATCATGGTGGTGCAAGCCCCACCTTACGTTTGAAAGGAAAGAATTATGAAAAACAAACTAATTGAAGGACTCGCCAGAGTTTCGCGCAGGGATTTCATGAAGACCTCTGCGGCCGGGGCGGCGGCAATTCTGGCCGGTAAAAGCGTCATCTTTGCCGCAGGAGCTAAAAGAAAACTGAAGATCGCTCTTATCGGCTGCGGCGGCCGGGGCAACGGAGCCCTGGGCAACTGCATGGAAGCCGCCACACACATAGACGGGCTGGAGCTGGAATTAGTCGCCACCGCCGACTGGTTCAAGCAAAAGGCCGAAGCGACCGGCGGCAAATACCAGTTGCCCGCATCTAAATGCTTCGGGGGCGGCAGCGCTTACAAGAAGCTGCTCGAAACGGACGTGGACGTCGTGCTGATAGCCACGTCGCCGAACTTCCGTCCCGTTCATTTCGAGGCGGCCGTCAAAGCGGGCAAGAATGTCTTCATGGAAAAACCCGTTGCCGTCGACCCGCCTGGCATTCGAAAAATTATCGAGGCCGGCGAGCTTGCCAAAAAGAACGGCCTCGGAGTCGTCGCCGGCACGCAGCGCCGTCACCAGGCGAACTATCAACGGATCCAATACGCCGTCGAGCGAGGCGCAATCGGCAAAATCACCGGCGGCTGCGTCTGGTGGTGCGGCGGGGCGCTGTGGTACCAAACAAAGAAATCGGACGAAAGCGATGCCGACTATATGGTCCGTAACTGGGTCAGCTTTACAGAGATGTCGGGCGATCACATCGTCGAGCAGCACGTACACAATCTCGACGTCGCCAACTGGTACATCGGGCATCCGCCGGACAACGCGCTCGGCTTCGGCGGCCGCGCACGCCGCAAGACCGGCGACCAGTTCGACTTCTTCAGCATCGATTACGATTACGGCGACGGCGTCCGCATCCACAGCATGTGCCGCCAAATCAACGGGACCGATGGCGGAGTTCGAGAATTCTTCGCAGGCACCGCAGGCCAAACCTGGGGTGATGGCGGCCTGAAAGGAAAAGATATCAAGGCGCCGGACTTCCCCGACCGCAATGCCTATGTTCAGGAGCACGTCGATCTGCTCGAAAGTATTCTCAAAAACGAGCCGCTCAACGAGGCCCGAAACGTCGCCGAATCGACGCTTACCGCGATAATGGGCCGAATCTCCACCTATACCGGCAAGCTGGTCAGGTGGAAGGACCTGATGGAGAATACGAACTCGCCCTGGTACAACCTGACTCTTACTCCGACTGCTTTAGATTTCGAGTCACCCGGCGTAGTGGCTCCGCCGGACGATGTTGTTGCAATACCCGGAAAAGATTAAAGACGCTAACGTTAAGCCAAAGCCCTGGCCGGCAGCATGCCCGGCAGGGCGGAAAAATAAATCTGTAGGGTGTGCACTGCACACCATCATAGCTATTCAAAAAGTCGCGCCATAAAAAGCGCGGCTTTTTTTATATCAGCCCCGCCATATTACGTCTGCTCGGCCGATTTTACGACCAAAATACCACCAAAGGAGTAGAATAGAGGCCGTACGACTATTGACGATTCGTACCTCTCGCTTCGCCCTTTTTGTCTTTTTCCCCATTGCAGGGACCGCTGTATTCTGGTATATTATTTAACTGAGACAACTTACCCTATTACCCGAAAAGATGGGGGGCTGGAGGAAAAGAAAATGATGGAGGCCGGATTTACACGAGTTTCTCGGACAATCTCTTTAATGCTCATCGTGGTCTTTTTCTACACATTTGCCTATGGCAGGATTATTTACGTGGACGATGATGCCCAGGCGGATTTTGTAAACATACAAGCCGGGATAGGCGCAGCAGGATACGGCGACATAGTCAGCGTAGCACCCGGTACATATTATGAGAATATCGTCCTTAAAAATGGGATTAATCTGTCAGGAGCCGGAGCGGAAGTAACGATTATAGACGCCAACGGATACGGAGATGTTGTTGATGCCCGGGCTAATGACGTTACGATTAGCGGATTTACATTAAGAAACAGCGGCGAGTTTGATTTAAGACACATGAACTGTGGTGTATATGTAGATGGAAGCTATGCACCGGTCGTCATAAACAACGTTATTGTTCACAATAAAACCGGTATAGGTATTTGGGACGGGGCTAATCCTGACATAAGAAATAACATTATCAAGAACAATTCTAATGGCTTATACATTTACGGCTCAGAGGAAAACCCGAGCAATCCGGATATTATCAATAATACGATAGTGAATAACGAGATAAATGGAATAACACTGAGGGTGATGGTTTCACCTGTTATAGTCAATAACATCATTACGGGTCATACCAACGGTATCAATCATAATTATGTGACAGGTTCACCAACAATAAGTTACAACAATTTGTGGCATAACAATGTGAATTACATGCGTGATAACGGAGTTGACGATACATTAGCGGGCCCGGGTTCCATATCTGTCGATCCGT
>CAZHBL010000744.1:0-2702 GCA_964530105.1 uncultured Pirellulales bacterium
TTCGAATGTCACGTCGCCATAGATGTTCCAAGGCCCTGCATTACCGGTCTCAAAGTCGCCGTTGAGCAGTAGATTCACGGCTTGTGCACCGCGTTCGAGCCTGATGTCGTCGATGAACATCTTGCCGGAACCGCCCGGGATCGTCGTATTGCCTCTTGTGCCCAGACCGAAAGCGATCCTGTCAACATTGGTTAGGTTGATGCCCTGATCGGCTATGTTCTGTAGAGGAATCACCCATTTGGTCCAGACATCGACCTGTGCCGCGTTCGGATTATCGTTGACTACTACCGCCGGCTGGCCTGCGCTGTTGGATACGGCCACATATAACGGCTCGGCAGCATTGCTGGCGATGCCGATGTCCTGGTTCGTCCATTGCCCGCTAACCGAACCGGTAGTTGTAACATTGGAGAATACAGCCTCGCACGTTAGAGCGGTATCGTGTGATGTTAACGCCAGGCCGATATAAACAGTCGCACTCATCTGGATGTTCTGCAGCGTTCCTAGCGGTTGCCATGTAGTCCCATTAGTAGAATGGGATGCTGTGAAGCCGCCGGATATACTACGCTCTATCTTAACCCAGTGCGGAGCGGATATTCCAGTGATGGTATCGCCAAAACTCGTACCTCCTGTTGCGGGACGTCGCTGAAATGCAACACCCTCGACAGGCGTGACGACAGCCATCGCATGCGCTGAGGCAGGATCCAGCGTCTCTCGAATCATCACACCGGCCTTGGCCCAGCCATTTGTGTTATCCATACTCACAACCTTTGCGATAATCGAGCCGGTGCCGGTGAGCATCTTATAAGCAAAATGGAACTCATCGGCTTCCACGCCGTTCACCGCCCAGATATCGGCGCCGGATGCTGTCATCGTGTATGTGCCAACCGGACCCTCGACAAAGCTGCCGACAGATCCCGGCAAACCTCTGAACCACAGCGTAAGCTGACTGACATTGCCTTGGGTCCAGTCACGCGGCTCAGTCAGCGCCAGTTCCGTTTCTGAATACTTCGAGTAACCTTGCTTATTGTTGTCATAGACCAGCGGCATCGACTGACTGCCGCTATGAACGATGGTTTCCTCGGTAAATGATGGTGTGGTTTCATCGCCGACGGCCGCACCGGTACCATTGCCGGCAAAGTAAGGATCAGTTTCCGGTGTGCCATAGCCAAGCCCATCGTGCCATGAATACCATATCTGATTTTCGCCGGCATCGTAGCTCTCGAAATTGTCCACGATAAGGTAGCCGGCTGTCGTAAAGCTCCAGACGTTACCCACCCACGGGCTGTCCGGATTACCGGTATTGATCTCATCAACTCGCCAGTAATATGTGGTTTCCCATTCCAGGTTACCGGGATCATAGTTCTCATCACCCAGTGCCTTGGTGCCCTTGTACTCCGGGGAAGCCTTGGTAGCATTTCTTACCGCCTCTTCATCGGTGCCGAAGTACACCTCGTGCGAAGCGGCGGAATCTCCCGGGCCCCAGCTTAGGTCGGTTGTCTGCTTGACATCAACTGATCCGCCACGCGGAGTAGGACTGCTTGCCTTAACAGGCAGTGCCAGTGCCGCCTGCGGAATTAGCTGTTTCGGTGTCCGGGGGCTTGACCAGCGAAGCTCTGCCACTGCACCACCGCCATTCTCATAATATTCCATTATCAGGCTGTACGTATTGCCGGCGATAAAATCAATTGTTCCCCCGTTCTCAGTAGCCCCGCGATCAACCCATTGGTCGACAAGCAGTTGACCATCCACAAACAAACGCACGCCGTCATCGGTTCTGGGGTAGAAAGTATAGGTTTCGGTGAATACCGCTTCTACTTCACCAGTCCATCGGACTGAGAAGTTATCGTCGCCGACCACCGGATCCGGGCCACCGGGATCGCCCCAGTTAAAGTTGATCTGGGGATCGGTACGAGTCAGGACGAGATTCTCAAAATTCATCCCTTTGTAGTAATCCGCCCGCACGCCGCCGCCGGGACCAGCGACGGTAAAGGCCCATATATTACCTTTATGCGTCTCAATTCCGTCAAATTCGTCGATTCGCCAGTAATAAGTCTTGCCCGGCTCCAGGGCTCCTGGAGTGAAGGATTTTACTCCCGCGGTGCCTTTGGCTGTGCCGCCTGTACCGGCATCGACGTCGTCGAAATTATCGCCGAAGTAAACGTAATGGAGTATTGTATTGAAACCACCGGCCCAGCTAAGTTTCGTATCGGCTGCAATAAATTTGGCGCCGTCGGCAGGGACCGGATTATAGGCAGACTTGGACGGAACCAAAAAGCTCCATACATCGCCTACCCACGGGCTTTCAGGATTAAGCTCATCAACCTCGTCTATCCGCCAATAATATGTTGTGCCGTAAACAAGACCGTCCGGATAGGGATATCCGGGAAAGCCGACGATAAGATACGCATCGCTCTGATTGCCCTGGAAGGTATCACCGGTTCCAGCCAATACATCGTCATAATCAACGCCGAAGTATACATCGTGCGAGGTCGCTGCTTTACCAGGCTGCCATGTAAGGTTGGCCCATGTGGCCGAGTTCATAGCTCCATTCTCAGGATTTGGCTCACGAGCTTTGAAGCCGCTGAAAGCCGGTTCGACATAGTCGCCTTCATACAATCTTATACCGTCCATCCAGAAATCACCCGGAGCAAAAGCGAGGTGGAATGAAGGGCTGGCGGGAGTCACGTCCTCAGTGAAGACAG
>CAZHBL010000745.1:0-2700 GCA_964530105.1 uncultured Pirellulales bacterium
ATTGAAACGGTTTCCTATGGGCTTTTCGCCGCATAGCAAATGGCTAAACCACACACAGATACGAGTTAACGATTTCTCAACTAAAAGAGTACTTTGGTCCTACTTACCAGGTCCGGAGGATCCGTCGCCAAGATGCAGAAATGTTTATCGCTACCCGTGAAATTATACACCCAGACCATAAACGCAAACATAAAGATCTATCTGCTGGTGCCCGAAATCGCTATTTGAGTTGTGCCCATACTATTTTCACGGCTGCTGTGGATTGGGAATACTTCAAGAAGAATCCTTTTTCCGGCATTCCGGAAACAAAATCAGTTCCGAAAGCTTGGCATTTCATCACCCCTATTGAATTTAAGACTGTTTTGTTTACAACTTCAGAGCGGCGTATCCAAGCTTTATATGGAGTAATGTATGGTGCAGGATTGCGTTACGGTGAGGCGATTAACCTTCTCTGGAACGGTAAGGATATCGATTTTGAGCGAAGCCGAATAAACATTGAGAAACGTCCGGCAACACGGAACATACCACCTTTTTTAGTCAAAGACTATGAAAAACGCTCAATACCTATGCCACAATGGGTGCAAAATATATTGCTCAAATTGCATGCCGAGGCTCCTGAAGGCTGCCCTTTTGCATTTGTCTCTCTCCAGCGATGGCCAAGGCTTAGAAAAAAATGGCAAAAGCTATTGAAAGGCGCCAATTCGAATAAATGGGAAAATCACATGGTGGCCAACAATGTCTTGCGGAATTTTCGTGCCACTTGTTGCAGAGCAGGAATCAAGGTTGATGAAAGCCTCACTTTGCATTGTTTGAGAAAATCGTATGCTCAGAATCTTGCTGACAACGGAACACCCATTTCAACACTCAAGTCATTGATGGGTCATTCGGATATTCAGACCACCTCCAAATTCTATCTGCAATCCACTGATGCGAACGAAGAGCGTGCATGTAAAGCACTTGATCGGATCATGGAAGTTTTAGAAACTGACACTGGAGCCCCTCAAACACAAAAAGAGCGAGAAGCCAAGCCTTCCTAGCTCTCGCTCACATCAATACTTATATTAATCGGGGAGACAAGATTTGAACTTGCGACCTCTGCGTCCCGAACGCAGCGCTCTAGCCAAGCTGAGCTACTCCCCGGTCAAACCGGATTGTGAATATATCACATCTATTGTTGCAATGCAAGCTATAATAAATTTATTGGATCGATATCTATTGCGACCTTGACGGCGGGGCGGATGGGTGGCTCGGCCCGCAGGCGGGAAAACAGCCGCTGTATGGTCTTTGCTTCGCGGGCCTGAATAATAATTTGCATCCTGTGAAAACGCTGGATTCGGCTGATTACCGCCGGCATCGGGCCGCGAACGGTCACTTCCAAAGCTTCCCGATCGATAATCCGGTCTATTCTTTGACGCATTTGCCTGCACGCGGCATCGAGCTTTTCAAACTTCATGTCCCTCAATCCGACCACGGCCAACCGCCAGAAGGGCGGCAAATTACAGGCCCTGCGATGCTTCAATTCCTCCCTGACAAAACCATCGAAGTCCCCTGCGACGGCAAATCTTATTGCCGGCTGATTGGCTAAAAATGTCTGTATGAAGACTGTTCCCTTTTTCGCGGAACGTCCCGCCCGCCCGGCCACCTGTGATATTAACTGAAAAGTCCGCTCGTTAGCCCTGAAATCCGGCAGGTACAGGCATGTATCGGCACTGATAATCCCGACCAGAGTAACATTTGGAAAATGCAGGCCCTTGGCCAGCATTTGCGTGCCCGCTAATACATCGATCCTGCCCTCACCGAAATCCTGGAGGAGCCGGTAGTAGTCCTTGCTTGCCATCGAATCGCTGTCAACTCGCGAGATGCGGGCATCGGGGAATTTCTTAGCCAGTTCCTCTTCGAGCCGCTGTGAGCCAAGCCCAATCATGGCGAATCCCTTGCCGCACAAGGGGCATTTTTCAGGCACCAGTGTCTGCGCCAGGCAATAGTGGCAGATTGCATAGCCGTAATTCATATGCTCGCCCGTGACTGTTCGCATTCGTTTGTAGCGGGGTACCTTCGATTTGTGAAAGGTCAGGGTGACATCGCAGTTGCGGCAGTGCAGCGTATGCCTGCATGATGGGCAGAACACAAAATTGCTGTAGCCGCGCCGGTTCAAAAGCAAAATTGCCTGCTCCTTTTTTGCGAGGGTTTCCTTAAGATGCCTGGCCAACGGCTCGCTGATCAGGTTCATGCCCTTTTGCGTAATCTCTCCCTGCCTTAAATCGACAAGCTTCATCTGCGGCATCGGTAAATCCATCACCCTCTTAGGCAGATTCACCAGTGTAAAATGTTTCTTGCTCTGGCAATTCGACAGCATTTCCAGCGACGGCGTGGCACTGCCTAAAATACAATGTGCATTAGCCAGTTGTGCTCTTTTGATAGCCACGTCTCTGCCGTTGTATCGCGGCGTTGTGTCCTGCTTGTAGCTGGATTCGTGCTCTTCATCAACGACGATCAGTCCAGGTTTCGCCAGGGGGGCAAAGACCGCCGAGCGAGCGCCGATAACAACGTCCGCCTGGCCCGATTTGATTTTCTGCCATTGCACGTTGCGTTGAGCTGCGGTGAGGCCCGAATGCATCACGGCGATTTTCTCGAACCGTTCATTGAATCGCTGAACCGTCTGTGCCGTAAGAGCAATCTCGGGAAGCAGCACGATGGCGC
>CAZHBL010000746.1:0-2699 GCA_964530105.1 uncultured Pirellulales bacterium
TTTTAGATAATAACGGTTGCTTACCTTTGAATATTTAAATTTTTCTCCTAACTCCTTATATTTAGACTCCCTAACTTAACGGCAAGTAGTGTCAAAATTCAAGCAAGCCTCATTATCAGTATTGAAAAAAGGCAATTTTAATATTTCGAGATACATTGTACGACAAAAGGTCCGCCCAATATCCGCCACATATTATGAACTGATTTTTTTGAACAAGAACTATCGGCGTTTTTTAGGGACTTTCCCGGATTGAATAATTTACTGCTTCAATAGTCGATATTCTTTACCCGTACATGGGCCTGCTGCTTACCTATACAACCCTTGTATTTAAATCGCTTTTGACCGCGTGCTCCACATGCGTTAAGCTTGATTTCTATTGTAGAATTCCCACCTAATGGTATAATTCGCAACGGCAACTCTTGCTTAAGAACCATGCTGGTAAAAGCTTTTTGATAAAAGGACACGAGTTGATCACTAAAAAAACGTCAATACCAACTACGACAGTCGTCCTCGTCGTATCGGCATTGGCCATAGCATTCGCTCAGGCCGGCAATGTGCCATCCAGGGGCTCGGTACAGAGAACCATCGCTTCGGTGGAGCGTATGCCTCGTGTACCGGAACCTTTGGCGGTGCGGGATTGGCGTGCGGTATCCAGGTCCTACTACGAGCGCATACTCGATCCTAATGCCGTTGGCGATGGCTTTCCCGTCGTGGAAATCGAAGCAGATAAAGCTGGGTTTCGTATGAAGTCTTACGTTGGATCAAAAATCGGCGGAGAAGGAATCTCATGCTTATCAGCGGTGGTTGGAGCAAGATTGGCAGGACTCGATCCAAGAAACCTTTGCGGCATCGACTATGTCTCTCGTTGTAAGGCCTGGTACGATCCCACGCATGGTTTCTATCGTCACACGGTGGGAGATCGTTCGCCTGTGGTTCACTCAGGTATTTACGGTTACTGGAACGCTATCGTGGGAACGATGCTGGCGGCGCAATATCCGGAGGACGCACAATTCAAGCAGCAAGCCATGACGGCCGCCAGGGCATTCCACATAATCGCTCGTGGCTTAGGCTGTCCGGACCGGCCAGACTATGATGTGCTCGGGTGGGATTTCGAGAATGAAAAACCGGGAGGGCGCAACGAGCCAATGAATCGACTGGGTCACGCTCCAAGTGTAGCCTGGATGCTGCTGGTGGGCGCCGCAATGACGGGAGATGAGGACATGGTCGCCTGTGCCAGAGCAACCATGCGATGGTATGCAGAGAATCCTGGACGTTATGAAATTACTCATGTTATGGGCCCACTTGCCGCGGCACGTCTGAACGTTCGGGGCGGACCGCAGGTCGATATCGACCGCATCCTATCAGCCTGGTTCGGAGATGGGGATCCGAAGCGTCATACGTGGCGTATAACCCGTGGTATGCGATTCGGTGGTATCACCTGTGACGGCCTGGACGGCGCACGCTGGGGCAACGATGGCTTCTACGCGTTCACGATGGGATCACTGCAGGGACCGGCCTGGTTGATTCCCATCGTTCGTTACGATCAGCGTTATGCGCGTGCGATTGCCCGTTACGCTTTGAATGCAGCCAACTCGGCAAGGCTGCTCCAGGGCGAAGGGCTGGATGCAAATCACCAGGATCATGCCGAGTGGAAGGCCAGGTGGGATCCGCAAAACCATCTCTTCTACGAAGGTCTGAAGTCCTGGGATCCCGGCCCCGATCGTACCTTACGCCCCTACGCAACCGGCGATCCGGTCCTGCTTGGGTGGAACCCTGGACTATCACGAGTGGATCCTAATGAATATTTTGTTCAACGGTCAGAGTGGTTTGGAGATAGTGCCTACAACCTATCGCTTTATATGGGCAATCACGTCGGTTTCCTCGGAGGGATCGTCGATTTGACGGATGTTCCGGGTGTTCTACGCTGGGATTGTCTGGCTACGGACTGGTTCCATCCGCCCGCATATCCAACTCATCTTTACTACAATCCTTTCCAAAAGCCCCGAACGATCACGTTGCATCTCGCTGGACCTGCTGATTTGTACGATCTGGTTACGGGTGCTTTCATCACTCGCAACGCAAAGAACGGTGATCGTCTGACGCTCACACCAGACCAGGCATTGGTGCTTGTTCAGGTGCCACTCGGTTCCAAGATTGAACGCCAGGCGACTCAACTTGAGGCCGGTGGTGTTGTCATCGACTACCGTATGTCTCCTTCATCATAACCAGGATCTCAAGAACAGCCAAATTTCGTGAGCCAGCTCATTGGATAGAACCAACAGCTCCTCTGCTGCAGATAGCCCCTTCTTGAGGTTTATCAGTCCGCCTGATGAAACACCATCATCTGAACCTATTGCTTCGCTATACTCCAACATGATACCTTTGCTGGTGACATATTCTCAATCTCTCTGTATAGACATCCGGATCACCATCGACCCGAGCAATCTCAGGCAATGGCTTGCCCTCAGTCTGACTGATATCGAATACATATGCAGTCTTGAACGCCAGGGCCGTTTCCTCTTTGCGTTCTTGAGGATTATTATGCGTGAATACTGCGTGAAAGAAAACAGCATTAATTCAATAATGAAGTTTATAAGTAAAGAAAATACCCTCACAAAAACTTTATTTACAAGGGCTTATAAAAATGGGCGATACAGGATTCGAACCTGTGACCTCACGGGTGTGATCCGTGCGCTCTA
>CAZHBL010000747.1:0-2699 GCA_964530105.1 uncultured Pirellulales bacterium
CCGGCTTGTCTATGGAACCGACATGCACTTCAGCACGAAGATATACAGGCTGACTTTCCGGATTCTGGAATCGGAAGATGAGCACTTTTATGCTTATGATAATTTCGGCTACCATTGGCCCTTATACGGTTTCGGCCTGGATGACCGGGTTCTCAGGAAAGTATACAGGGACAACGCGCTGAAGATTATAGGAGGCCAAACATCCGCGGCGGCAACTTCCACATGGTAGCTGTATGTGATGTAACTTGTTCCGGCAGACCTGTCTGAATGCAGGAGTCATTTTTCTACTTTTCCGGCCGGGGACACGCATCGACGAACCTGAGGGCTTCGTCCATGAAAATCTCGCCCATCGTTTCTCCCAGCGATGTTCTGCTGATATAGTCGTAGCGTTCGAAGCTGTTGAAGTCGACTTTTGTCAGGATGTAGCCGAAGGCATCGTTTGTCAGGCCGAGGAGCATATTATGCGTGCCGTGCATGTTGCGCTTCAGGTAATAGCCGATGTTCGGCAGGGCTTCGCCGGGGATAGTGAGCATCTGTGCGTTACCGAGGTTCACGACATTGATCTGAGTGGCAATAGTGCCTTTTTCGTTGAGCTGGAAGCCTAACGGTGACATCTTTACGACGGCCAGCAGCATCTGGTTCTCAACCGGGAATTCGACGCTTGTACTGCCGCAGAATAACTTCGGCTCTTTCTCGATTGGAGCATCGGCTACAATCCGCAAAGCCTCGTCGGCGAGGAGATTTCCGATGCGGATACACTCATCCCACGTTCGCATGTCCCTGCCGTCGGGGCCCCGGCAGTCGGCTGTCACCATGCCGCCCAGGGCGCCGTTGACGAAAATGCCGACGCCTGCATCTCGCTGCCCGATACGGTCATAGAGCGGCCCCACGAAATCCGGTGACAGAATTCCCTGCCCGGCACCGATGACTTCCGGATGGCACGCGTAATTCACAAACGTAGCTAAAGGTTTGCCTTCTGAATCGAAGAACTGAATTACGTTACAGCGCGGATCGTAAAGTTTGTCCGCGTAGTAGTTGTAGGCGATTTTGCCTCGTGCTTTGCCGGTGGCGATTTTGACATGTGTCGGCTGCAACTTGCCGACGGCCTCGTTGATCGCATCGGCCAGTTTTTTGCACACGCCGTTGAGGTACTCGATATCGGCGGCGGTTTTACCGCTGCTGTCCGGAAAGCCATAACAGTCCGGCCCGCTGTGATTGTGCGTCGCGGCGATAAGAATGTTCTTAGGGTCGATCCCCGGCACCTGCAGGCGAACCTTGCTGCAAAGCACGCCGGGAAATCCCAGAAAATCCGTGCTACAGATTGCGACCCTGGTGTCGTCATTTTCAACAACAAGGGCACGCACCGTCAATTCTCCTAACTTTTTGCTTGCAGGTCTGGATGGGCCGACTCCACCAGAAACGGGCAGCAGGGGGTCGGGAGTCACGTTACGCACAGCGATAGCGGCACGAAATTCTGCGAAACATATGCTGCCGGGAAGCAGACATACAGTAAATATCACAATGAGCGATGATAAAATTAGGTTATGCTGTTTATTATTCATAAACGCTATCTCCCTTAAATGGGTGCTTTTACAGCACTTGAGACTGATTTCTATTAGTCTATAAAGCTGTATATAACGAAATAAATCAGCTTATTTACCGGTTATTATATTTGAAACATCATTTTAGGTCAAATGCCATCGGATTGAGATTTTATTAAATAATAAGTGGGAATGTTTTTTATTCTTTGCTCTATTTTTTATAATTTAATAGGGTGGTTTATGGATATGAGTCGGTCTGAGTTGATTATTATGCTGACAATTCTTGTCGTGGGAGTGTGTGTTATCATCATGATTTTGATTGGCTGATTAGATGGATGCAGGCGAGGCTATATTTTTGTTCTCGGACCTGTGATCGGCGGTGAGGGACAATCTAAATGGGCGAAATAACTAAACGAACAAAGCGTCTCGTAGCTGAGTTAACGGTGCTTGTATGTATCATTTGTGTCTGGGTTGTTAAGTCAGAAACCTTTGATATAGATGATGTTAAGGCCGGCGTTCTCAAACAGGTCGTCAAAACGGATTCCGACAATGTTGATGCCTACCGCTTTCTTGCCGGCTATTATATGGATTCCGGCTCCTATGAAGAAGCAGTCAAGGTACTGAGGCAAGTCGTGAAAATAGATCCGAATGATGCTTATGCACACGGTATGCTCGGCGATGCTTACTGGAATTGCGGTCGTTATGAAGAAGCAATTGTGGCATACAAGCAAGCTATGAAACTACAAGTGGACGATCCACATGTCCGTTACCAGATTGCCTTGGCTTATCTGAAGATGGGTGATAAGGATTCGGCTCTGGAGGAGCATGAAATTCTGAAGGACCTGGACGAAGAATTAGCGAATGAACTGCTTGGTTTTATAAATAAGTAGTTACCGGGCTGTTGTCACAGAGGATTACTTTCCATAGAAAATCTTAAGCAGGGCCGGCCTTTTATTGGCTTATGTGTGATTTGGCGGTCATTGTTCTGTAACAAAGGGGCCTATACTTTATTTATCGGTATAGGCCCCGAACTAATCAAAACCTGCTTTCATTTTCGTGAAAAGCAGCTTTACTATTCAGCAGCTTCTCTCGACCTGTACAAGCGGATGTCGTCGAAGAACATCTTGCCCGAACCGCCTGGGACAGTCATATTGCCCC
>CAZHBL010000748.1:0-2697 GCA_964530105.1 uncultured Pirellulales bacterium
GGTCAATTCTGACAACCAAAGTGTCTTTGTTTGAAACACCTATCTCTATCCAGCTACCTCTTTCCGGTATGACTCTACCGCCATGCAGCACCCTGTCGCCTTCCTTGCTCTCTATAAGAAAATCAACGCCCGGGCTTCGATGCAGTTGGCTTACAATGACGCGTACCGCCCCATTGACAATGAACTCACCGCCACCTATCATAATCGGCATTTCACCAAGATACATTGCCTGCTCAGCCAAATCTTCGCCTTCCTTGGTACGCAATCTGCACCAGATTTTCAGCGGGTAGCCGTAGGTCAGCCGTAACTGCCGGCATTGCATAGGTGTATAATGCGGCTTTTCCAGTTCATAGTAGAGGTATTCCAAAAGCATTTTCTTATCATAGCTTTCGATAGGAAACGTCTCCTGGAAAATGGCTTCGAGTCCGACAGGCTTTCTTTTCGTTGGTGCCACGTCTCTTTGCAAAAAGCGGTCGTAACTGCTTCTCTGTATTGCCACTAAATCCGGAATCTCAACGGCGTCGCGTATTTTGCCAAAACTACGAGCGATTTGGCCTGCAATAATCTCACGCATTACTAATCTCCAGCATTAAATGCCCCAAACGCCCCAAAATAATAACCTTGCCTGGCGGCCCAAACTTCAGTATCCCACAAGGACATGTGCATAGTTCTGCCCCTATTTACACTAATTCGACTACTGCACCAACAGCTTCGAGCTTCTTTTGGGCAGCTTCAGCATCTTCCTTACTCAGGCCCTCCTTGACCGGTTTGGGAACGTTATCCACAAGATCCTTGGCTTCTTTCAATCCCAATCCTGTCAAAGCCCTTACCTCCTTGATAACCTGAATCTTCTTATCGCCGAATTCTTTGAGGATTATGTCAAAACTGGTTTTCTCCTCTTTTTCTTCGGCATGGCCCTGCGCAGCAGGTCCGGCCATCATAACGGCGGCACCGGCAGCCGGCTCGATACCGTATTCTTCCTTGAGATAGTCGCCTAACTCCTTCGCTTGCATCAATGTCAGACCGACTATTTTATCGCCAATCTTCTTAATGTCGCTGCTCCATTTTTTCCCCTGCTCATCATTCGCTTTTTTTGTCTCTTTAGCAGGTTTTTCTTCTTGTGCTTCTTTCTTTTCTGTAGTTTCTTTCGCTTGTTCTTCTGCCATTTCTATTAACTCCTATCACCTAATACCTGGTGGTAGCCGAAACTACGCCGTTTCGTTTAACCCCTTATAAAAACAGGGACAGCCACACAGGTAATTTCGTATTTCGTTTTACGCCGCCTGTTTCTCACTCCCTTTTGCGATCTTCTCTACACAACCTGCAATAATTCCCGCAGGAGCACCGATGATTGCGACTAATTTGCCCGCAACCGACTGTGACAAGAAAACAATTTCACCCAGTAATTCTGCTCGCGTCGGCATCTTTGAAAGTTCCTCTGCTGCTTTAGCGTCTAAAGCTGAGCCGTCAAGAAAGGCTCCCTTAATCTCCATTACCGGAATTTTTTTGGCCCATTCGACCATCTCTTTCGCAACATCAACGATACTATCACCACCGTAGGCAATAGCGCAGGGGCCGCTAAAAAGTGTTGCCGCCTGTTCCATCTTTTGATTGCACAACGCTTTTTTAAAGAGCGAGTTCTTTACTATCGATAATCCAATGTTTTTTTCTTTAAGCTCGCCTCGCATTATATTATTGTCAACTCCCCTCACGCCTTTAGAGTTGATAATCAAAAAATCTTTGATGTTCTCATTGACAATCTTCTTTTCCAGCTCTGACTGCAGTAATTCTTTTACGTATTTACTCATTTTTCGTATCCCGCATTTTGTGCCGTATTATCTATAATTTAACAATCAGCAATTAGTAGTTAACTGTTACACCGGGGCTCATTGTCGCAGATATACACATTTTTTTGATGTATGTACCTTTTGCCGCAACCGGTTTGATCTTCTTTATATGTGCAACAAACGCCTCGAAATTTTCCACCAGTTTTTGAGTTTCGAAGCTTTGTTTTCCAATCACCACGTGCACATTACCCCCGGTATCATTTTTAAATTCGACCTTGCCTGCCGCAAATTCAGCTACTGCTGTTGCTACATCCATCGTTATAGTGCCGTTTTTGGGTGAAGGCATCTTTCCTTGTGGTCCAAGCACACGGCCGAGCTTGCCTACTTTACCCATCACCTTTGGCGAGGCGATAGCCACATCGAAGTCCATCCAGCCATCCGAGACTTTTTTAATCAGCGCATCGCAGCCGACTTCAACAGCGCCGGCCTTTCGTGCCGCCTCAGCATCCGTATCTTCACAGAAAGCGATGACCTTTTTCTGCTTGCCTATTCCGTTAGGTAAGGATATAGAGCCTCGAACCAACTGGTCGGCCTGCTTCGGGTCGATGCCTAATTGCACTACGCATTCTATGCTCTGGTCAAATTTCACAGACTTAAATGATTTAACTTTTTCGACAGCCTCGGTTAAGCCGAGAGCCTCGTTGCTTAGTTGCTGTGATTCTTGTTTATATCTTTTGCTTCTAACTTGCATAGCTCGTATCTCTTATTATGTACAATTTCCGTACTAATCAATTATCTCCACACCCATACTTCGGGCGGTACCTCTTATAATTTTTTCCGCTTGATCCAGGTCGAATGCGTTTAAATCCTTGAACTTGGTCTCGGCGATTTTTCGCACTTGCTCGGCGCT
>CAZHBL010000749.1:0-2697 GCA_964530105.1 uncultured Pirellulales bacterium
AGGGGAACTCGATTAGTGCGCAATCTTCGAAGATTACTTCACCGCCATTGTACTGGCCTATAGTTGTACATTTTTGAACAAGACAATCCGTAATAGTCAAATAGGAGTTCTCACCATGCCCGATCTGGCCATAATTGTCCAGAAGATAACAATCGGTTAAGGTGACATGAGCACCGTTAGAGAGGTAAAACAGGCACTGGCCCTTGCGGTGGCTGCCGCCGTGGCCCGGATTGTTGTCGAACCACTTGGAATCAGCACCGCTTGCTGTGAAAATGGCGCCTGTTAATTCACCGCGAGATAAGTTCGACTCAAAAAGCAAACCTCCCCAGGGAACTTCTCTGTCCCGGGCTGTGAAGACAACAGGTCGCTCCATAGTACCGTTGACGACTATATTGCCCTGCACAGCAATCTCGATATCAGGGTCGATTATGATTACACTTCCGGCACCTATAGTCAGAATTGCACTTGATTCGATTGTCAGTAAATCTCCGCTGACACTACTAATGTGAATCCGAGCATTTTCTCCCCAGTCGGCCGAAGAGTTAATATCCTCTGAAACTGTTTGCCATGTTGTGGAGGCTTCAATAATAATTTGCCTGGGAGTTTGAAGGGCGTGAATTTCTGCTACGTATGATATAGTATTCGGTTCGGCAGCGGCCGGCAGAAAAACAGATCCTACTCCACGCAGAAGTTGTAATGGGTAATCTTGAAAACCGTCAGCCGAGATGACACTATTTATACCGAGGCGATTGCCAAAATCGTCCTCTATTCGAGCAACTACCGGGATTTCAAGTCCAATGGGATATTCCGCTGGGGCGATGATCTTGAGTTTGGCGCCGGCGAACTCGGCCACTGCTGAATCGATCGGTGGGCACGGGCTCCAGCGCGGCAGTCCCCACTCCGTATTTCCGCGTTCCGATGCACGGACTATAAAGCGAACCAACTCGCTCTCCTCCAGGCCGGAGGACTGCTCTCGCCGATAGACGTACAATTCGTAATATTCTGGTTCATTGACTTCAATGGAGACACCGGTTTCAATCGGATTGCCGTTTAACTCGACCGTGTAATCGTAACCTCTCTCAGGCCTCACTATGAAGGAAACTTTATCGGCGTAAACTATCTTATCTGAAATCCCATCAATAGAAATCTGTGCCAGTCCGGAACTGGTTAATGCAAACAGGCATAAGAAGCAAATCAAATCCGGCATGATTCTTTTACACAGCAAATTTCCTGACTTTTCAGGCTGAAGAGCAGAATTATGTGAGCATTTCATTATCAGTCTTTTCTAATAATATTGTTTATAATAAATGCAATTTTATCGGATTTTGTCGTATTTTTCAAGCAGTATATGCATAAACGTAATCTCAGGTGTGACTTTATATCATAGCTGTGGGCTTGGTATTCAAATATTTTTTGTATATCGAAGCAGACTGGTGAGACTGTCAACTTGGCGTGAGAAAAGCGATAATAATGCCAAAAATGGTATTCTGTATGTATTTAATAACCAGCCAATAGGCATGTAAATGCGTTTTTTGTATCGCGCAAATACTTATCATTGTGATACTTAGTGCAAATAGGTCGAAATGGCGAGTTTTCTATGCTTAAGCTGGTATATCATTTGCGTGTATTGTATTAATTGTATCGATAGATGAAGTTTATAAACAAATACGCCGGAAATAACGGCAACGTAAGTAACACATTAACAAAGGATTAACGATTGAATATTTTACCAATCAGACAATTATTGGAGGCAAGTAATTATGGCAGTTAAAGAATTGGCATTTGAATCTGAAGCGCGAGCGGGGCTTTTGGCAGGTGTGGAAAAGCTCGCCGCAGCCGTCAAGCCAACGTTGGGCCCGCGAGGCCGAAACGCCGTCATCGATAAGAGCTGGGGCGGCCCAACCGTAACCAAGGATGGCGTAACCGTTGCCGAGGAGATAGACCTTATCGACAAAAACGAGAATCTCGGCGCAAAATTAGTCAAACAAGCCGCAAGCAAGACCTCGAAGGTCGCCGGCGACGGCACAACTACAGCCACGGTTCTGACCGAAGCACTGTTCAAGGAAGCATACAAGAACCTGGCGGCAGGCGCCGATGCCATGGCGCTGAACCGCGGCATGCAGAAAGCCTCCGAGGCCGTAACAAAGAAACTACAGTCGTTGGCCAAACCAATTAACATTACCAGGGCGAACGATATTATCAATATCGCTTCGGTATCTGCCAATAATGATGTGGAAATCGGCAAGATTATGGCAGAAGCCTTCCAGCGGGTCGGCAAAGACGGCGTTATCACCGTTGAAGAGGGCAAGAGCTTCGAGACGACCGTGGAATTCGTCGAGGGTATGCAGTTCGACCGCGGCTATCTTTCGCCGCATTTCGCAACCGACACCGAAAAAATGGTCTGCGAGCTGTCAAAGCCATTCATCCTCGTTTACGAGGAAAAAATCAGTAATGTGGCCAAGCTGATACCGCTGCTTGAGAAGGTCGCAAAGGCCAAGAAACCGCTGCTGATTATTGCCGAAGATGTCGAGAGCGAAGCATTGGCGACTTTGGTTGTCAATAAACTCAGAGGCATCCTGGAAGTAGTAGCCGTAAAGGCTCCCGGTTATGGCGACCGCAGAAAGGCAATGCTGCAGGATATTGCGATCCTGACAGGAGCAGAGCCGATTTTCAAAGACCTCGGAATCGAGATGGAGA
>CAZHBL010000750.1:0-2694 GCA_964530105.1 uncultured Pirellulales bacterium
CGAGCGGGGCTTTGATAAACATCGACGCGAACAAATTGCCCATCTGCACCGCTTCAGTGAAATCAATAGAGCCGGCCTTAAACTCATCTAGATGAGAGGCAATATAAGCAATAAGCCCTGCTCTGAACGAATCCCCGGCCCCGACGAGGTCAACGACTTCCCCCGCCATAAACCGGGACTTGATACGATTGGGACCATCGACGGTTTCGTCCGGATTCACGTGCTGTTCATAGGCGCCGTCGCTGACTGTCACGCCGAACAGCTTTGTCCTGCCGTCCTGGCGCCAGAATCTCTCTGTTAAAAACTTGAGAAAATGTACGCTGTTTTCATGCTCTTCGAACGTACTCCATTTTCTTCCAGGGGCAAGCGTATTTTCAATCAATTTGGCCTCATCGCAGGAGGTAAAGAACAAATCCACCTCGGGCAGCAGCGGCTCCAGGAGATGATACTCATTTACGGCGACACCCTGCTCGATCAGCAATTGAGGATTCCCCGTCAAAGTATGGCTGTCCACGATTGTCACGGCGCCGTTGCCGCGACACCACTTAATAAATTCAGCCAAATCCCGCCCGCCGCTGGCGTCGCCCCTGTCGGACAAGCCGGAGTACATATAATAAACCATGCGAGGCCGCAATCGCTCGACGGCTCCTTTGAATATCTCAAAATCAAAATCGTTATTCGCGCCGGGGAAATAGGCGATCCCGCCCCTGTCCCGGCCGACGGTGCTATGAATAAACGTAGTCCCCGTGTGTAAATCAGGGTGGATGTGAATTTGCGACATATCTATGTCGTTGGCCGTCATAACATCGTGGAAAAACCTGCCTTGGGCATCCAGGCCACCGTACTCACCCCTGCCAAGATTCACCCCGACGGCGACGTTCAGGCCCGTCCTGGCTATCAAAGGAGCCGAGTTGCCTGGCCCGCCCGCGGTCGCAAATCCCTGTTCGATCCATTCGGCCAATTGCTGCTGAGAATAGTCCGGCATATCTTCGGTCTTGCATTTTGCCAATCCGCCTATGCCTACCAGCTCATCGGCAAATTCGAAATCCGGCCTCCTTAAATCCGTCACGGCCGTGTTTAAAATCAAAACATCTGTTGCCATATTCCAGCTCATACAAAACGCTATTTGTCAGTTTTTCAATGCATTTCGGCTTCACATTTGCCGATAGCAGGTCTGTAAAAGTTAAATTGAACATTCGGATGCCCCGCCAGAAGCGACATCGGCACCGAACTATCCGCGATTTTCCTGCCGATCATTAGTGTTGTCAATCTCATGCCGAAGGGATTGTCGTGCGTGCCCGCCTGCCAGATCGATACTTTCTCTGCCTGCCAGGTCTGGACGGGCCCGACAGTAATCGCCCTGGTCGGCACTCCGGTAACAACGCCGCCGCCGCTGGTCCGCGCGTTCTGCATCACGGTCACCGGGTGCAAATCCACCACCCGCGTTGTCAGCCGGCCGTACTCCTGTGGAGTCGGCGGCTTATCTTTGTAATCGCCCTGCCGCTTTACCGGATCGTTGAACGCCCAGTGTTTTATGTCACCCTGACCGCCCTGCATTACGACGCAGCGAACGCCATCCCAGTTTTTGATGTACTCGCTCGCATCGGCCTTTGGGAAATGTATGTTGGATACCGGCATCCTGAGCTTATCGTCAATACGATTGAAACACAGCTCCATATCCGCCTTTGCAAAGGACAATGGATGCGATATAGGCACTTCTTTGCCATTTAAGTACCACTCGTCCATACCCCAGAAATGGGCGTTCCTGAGATTCAACTTCAATTCATTGACGAGTCGCGCCACAAGCGGAAGCTGCTCGGTGGGTCCGATTGGCCCGCAGATCCCGGCGGGATTATCAGCCGTCGTCTGTTTCCAAGCCGTAATGTATTCCAGCGCTTCGGCCAGATAGAAATCCTCAAGCGTGTTATAAAAGACCACATTGAAACCTTCCCTGCTAAGACCGGCCATATCTTCGGTTGTGAGTTTCGCCGCATCGTTCAGAATTTCATCATCGAGCGTGGTATAATCCCACCATTCAGGCGCCAGTATGCTGATTTTTCTTGCCATTGACGAGCTCCTTAAACGATATGAACCAGGTCACCGAGTTCGGCTTTGAGGATATTGTCCTGCAGATAAGCGTGACCCAGATGCTGCCTGAAACCTTCGGCAAAGCCCGAGTTTATTTCCCGGCCTCTCTTCTCGCCGGATTCTTTCATCATATTGACGTATTCATCCATGCCGTGATGCGTCATAAGCCAATGCCGCTGGCTTTCATGGCAACAAAGCATCTTCTCCTTGGTGTCTATAACGCCGGTTATATCGACTATCGTCCCGGCCTTAATCTGCGTGCCAAACTTGTCCTTCTCCTCAGCCGGATCCATATAGTAAAGATGCGGTATAGGCTCGAACGGTTCGGCGCTGGGCGTCTCAACGTTCACAACCCCGCACGCAAAACAAGCCGTCTGAGCAATCTTGCTGGCCATTTCGTGGTCAACCATATAATCCGATGGACTCGTTGTAAAGACGATTGCAGGTTTGACCTTACGGAGCAGCTCAATAGCTTTGAGCAGAGTTGGCCGGTCATACAATATGAAAATATCACCACATTCGAGACAATGATAGGTTCCGTCCAGAATGCTCGCCGCTTTGGCCGCTTCGGCCCTGCGAATCCTGCTGATTTCTTCCCTGCTGTAC
>CAZHBL010000751.1:0-2675 GCA_964530105.1 uncultured Pirellulales bacterium
CTCTATAGTTATTTTCAGGCCAATTTCGTCAGCCATTTTCGTTTGACGCTCCTGTGGTATTAGAATGTCAGGCTATTATCACAAATCCAGTGATTTCAGATGGATTTCCGTATATTCTTGCCTATTTTTGTACATTTATCAATAACCATTTATAAACATTCAATCTTTTTTAGCATTTTCTGCAGGCAATTTATTGATTCTTCTTATCTTACGGACATTTTCCTTGACGGGAAGCTGGATAATTTGGTAAAGTAAAGTTTGGTGAAACGTGTCTATTTTTGGCACCTATAAAGAATATTTGCTTCCCGATGTGGGGAATGTATTTAATTCTTGAGGGCATTCCGCACAGCAAGGAACGGATAAAACTGCAGAAGTCGCATGCTATAGTTAGTTCCTCAAGGAAGGAGGTGGCGTTAAATAGCAACAATTTCATTTGCGGATTTATAGAAATTGCAGAGACATTATATTCATTATCGGTCGTTTTGGTATGTAGCCAAAGCATGATTATAGGAACCATTTTGTCTGGAGAATTAACATGTGTAGAAAAATGATTTTTTGGGCTTTTTTGGCTTTCGTGCTGGGTCTGACCTTAGCGGGTCCGGCCAGAGCAGAGCTTGTTGCCTGGTGGAGGCTTGATGATGGCTCCGGGACCACCGCCATGGATTCAAGTGGTAACGGCAACGACGGCGCTATCGAAGGTGGTGCACAGTGGGTCGCAGGTCAGCTTGGCGGCGCGCTACAGCTCAACGGTTCGGATGCTGACATCAGAGCGCCTCATATTCCGTTAAATAATCAAAGTTTCACCATTGCGATGTGGATCAATCCCGTCCTGAGCGGTTCGGCCGTCGTCTTCTCACAAGCTGAAACTGGATCGACTAATCTGAGTATGCATTTTCGGCTCGGTGGGCCGAGCAGTTCAGATGCACCTGTTCGTGGCGTTCGCATGGGATTCTACAGCAATGACCTGGATAGTCCCACGGATCTCTTTCAAGACAACACCTGGTATCACGTGGTGTTCTGGTACGATTTCGAGAATCAGACACAAAGAATCTACGTCGATGGTGAGCAAGTTGCGGAGAGAACTGCTAATCCTTATCTTGGCTCCGTAGGCGAAACGTACATTGGTGTCTGGCAAACGGACACCAGTCAGAGGTATGAGGGCATTGTTGACGATGTACAAATCTACGACCACCCACTGACTGAGTCCGAGATTCTTGCCGTCATGCGAGGTCTTGAAGGATATCCCTACGCATCAGGTCCGGAACCGGAAGACGGCGCGCTGCATCCGGATACCTGGGCGAGCATGAGTTGGCGGGCGGGGGATTTTGCCGTTTCGCACGATGTTTACTTCGGCGAGAATTTTGACGATGTGAACGACGGCACCGGCGACACATTCCAGGGCAACCAGAGTCTGGATAACTCATTTGTTATTGTGGGCTTCCCCGGATTTCCGTACCCGGAAGGTCTTGTTAACGGCACAACCTATTATTGGCGAATCGATGAGGTCAATGAAGCGGATCCGAATAGTCCCTGGAAAGGTTCTGTCTGGAGCTTCATGGTTCCTCCAAAAACAGCCTACTATCCTGTCCCGGCTGACAGGTCCACATTCCTGGATCCGGAATCCATAACCTTGAGCTGGACGGCAGGATACGGTTCGAAATTACATACTGTGTACTTCGGCGATGATTATGACACCGTGGCAAATGCTACGAGTGGTACGGCCCAGGGTGTTACAACCTACAAACCGGGTCCTCTTGAATTAGAGAAGACGTACTACTGGCGTATAGATGAGTTCGACGGCTTTGGTACGTATACGGGCGATGTCTGGAGTTTTACGGCCACAAAAGAGGGCGGCGGCATTCGAGGGGATTACTACAGAGGTATGAACTTTGAAACTCACATGCTGACCCGCACAGATAATCAGGTCGACTTTAACTGGGGCGATCCCGGCGGACCTGACCCGACGGTGGGTGATGACAACTTTTCTGCCAGATGGACCGGTGAAGTCCTGGCGGTATTCACCGAGACCTACACGTTCTATACAAGCACCGATGATGGCGCCCGACTATGGGTCGATGGGCAGCAACTTGTTAACGCGTGGGTAGATCAGGGCACTACTGAATATCGTGGAACGATAGACCTTATCGGCGGCAATACGTACAGTATTGTCATGGAATATTACGAGAACGGCGGCGGCGCAGTAGCACGACTGCTCTGGTCGAGTCCTTCCACACCGAAGCAGATTATTCCGCAAGGCGCGTTAGCTCCGCCTGTCAAAGCCAGCAGTCCGAGCCCGTCTAATGGAGCGACCGGCACGAAAATGACGCCGATTCTAAGGTGGGGTGCGGGCCAATCCGCTGTCTCACATGAGGTGTACTACGGTATGGATGCGGATGCCGTCAAGAACGCCGACAAGTCATCGCCTGAGTACAAAGGCACCAAGGCGCTCGGTGACGAGAATTACGATCCGGGCAAACTCGCCTGGTTTACAGAGTACTTCTGGCGCGTCGATGAAGTTAACGCCGTCAATCCCGACAGCCCCTGGGTAGGCAATCTCTGGAGCTTTACGACGGGCGATTTCCTCGTCATAGATAACTTCGAGGACTACGATGCCGGCGCCAACCAGATATGGTACTCGTGGCACGATGGACTTGGCTACGGTGCTCCGGGAACCG
>CAZHBL010000752.1:0-2674 GCA_964530105.1 uncultured Pirellulales bacterium
GCCGGCGATATTTTCGACGGTGGGATTCGTTTTACCGAACTGGTCAACATCCGCATTTAAATTCTTATGATCAACCAGTTTTATAAACTCATCGTCTACTATTCTTTCAAAATCGCCGATGCCAAAGTCATTTCTCGATGCCGGCATTTGTAACGTTACCTCGACGATGTAATTATGTCCATGACCGGTGGGATTTGCGCATTTTCCGAAAACCTCCTGGTTATGTTGCTCGGAAAACTCGTCGTTCCAGAGCTTATGCATCGCCGCAAATTCAAACTTCTCACAAAAATAAACCATATCCAAATCCTTCGAATCGAGAGCTATTTTCCTGAAAGGATTGAGCTTCAGACTCAATTCACTCAGGTTTGCCGTCCCGAACTTATCGGCCAATTGGTCCCACGCCGATCTCAAAAGCTCGGCTATTTCAGAAAGCCCGACATGTTTTGCCCGATTGAAATCCTGCTTGATACGTCCGGCAACAATCGGCACTGCAAATTCGCGAACGGCCTTGTCAATCTCGGTGACGTTAACCACGAACCCGGTCGCCGGAACGACTCGGCCGGTGACTTCGACGGATAATTCGAGAAATATGGCTAATCCTTCGCCCGCCGGCCTGGATGCGAACGAATTATACCCTCGGTTGTCTTGCGGCAGGAATGGATTTGTCGAGAATCGCACCTGCCTGACCAGTTTGTGCATCAGCAGAATCCTTCCCTATTTTCTACTTGTGCATGAGGCTCAGGACTTCGTTTCGGCTTCTTGGGTCTTTCTTGAAGATGCCGCGGAGCGCCGATGTCACCATTGTCGAGCCTGGTTTCTTGATGCCGCGAATGGTCATGCAGCTATGAGATGCTTCCAGCACGACTATGACGCCCATTGGCTTTAAGCTGTTTATGATAAAATCGGCGATCTGGTACGTCAGTCTCTCCTGGGTCTGGAGCCGGCGGGCAAAACAGTCAACAATGCGGGCCAGTTTGCTCACGCCGAGCACCATCCCGGTCGGCAAATACGCGACATGGGCCGAACCGATAAACGGCATCAAATGATGCTCACAGATACTGTAAAAAGGGATGTTGCGCAGCAGGACGATTTCGTCATAGTTTTCGGTAAAGACACTGCGAAGATGATCTTTCGGGTCCTCGCGCATCCCTGCTAAAAGTTCGGCGTACATCTTACCAACCCGTTCGGGTGTTCCCTTTAGCCCCTCGCGATCGGAATCTTCACCAATCGCCATGAGTATTTCCCTCACAGCCTTTTCGATTCTTTCGGTATCTATCTTTTTAATTTTCTTGCTCATTTTTGGAATATCTTCTTTAACAGGTAATTATTTTTTCTTGTTCTTGAGGCCAATCACGTAGGTTGTCAGCAGCCTGACGCCGAAAGCGCTGGCTCCCTCTGACGTAAACTCCGTGGCTTTTTCGAAGTTCCAGACGCCGGCAATATCGAGATGCGCCCATTTTGTGTCGCCTGCAAACTGCCTTAAGAAAGCGGCTGCCGTACATGCCCCACCCCAGCGACTGCCGATATTTTTCAGGTCCGCTATCTTGCTCTTCATTTCTTTTGCATAATCTTCGCTGCTCGGCATTGGCCAGACTTTTTCGCCGCTGGCCTCCGAGGCTTTCTGCAAATCTTTCATCAGTCCGTCATTGTTGCCCATCAGCCCGGCCATATACTTTCCGAGCGCGACGACGCACGCTCCCGTCAACGTGGCGATGTCAATGATGATGTCGCATTTTTGTTTGACGGCATAGCTTATGGCGTCGCACAGAATCATTCTGCCTTCGGCGTCGGTGTTCTGGACCTCGACGGTTTTTCCGCTGAACGTGTTAATAATGTCACCGGGCCGGTAGCTTGTTCCGCTCGGCATATTCTCCGCCGAGGGCACGATTCCGAAAACGTTCACGGGCGGAGCCAGCTCGGCCAGGGCTTTCATCGCTCCTAAAACGGCAATGCCGCCGGATTTATCTAATTTCATTTCATCCATATTCGCCGACGGCTTGATGCTGATTCCGCCCGAATCGAAAGTGATTGCTTTGCCGACCAGCGCGACCGTCGGCAGAGTATTTGCCCCTTTGCCGGGAGGGCTGTATTTCAAAATGATAAATCTCGGCTTATTTTGTGAGCCTGAGCCGACTGCGAGCACCCCGCCCATTCCCTTTGCAGCCATCTGCTTTTCGTCGAAAACCGTGCAGTTTAGTCTTTTTGAGCCGCGGGCTAATTCTTTTGCGGCAACGGCTAACTCGACAGGAGTTATCACGTTGGCCGGCCGATTTGCCAGCGTTCGGGCGTAACTTTGCGCCTTGCCGATTGCGATACCTTTCGAGAGCCCTTGTTTCAGTTTTTGTATTTTCGCCGAATCGGGATCGATCAGTTCGACTTTGAGAGAACCCAGTCGCCCGTTCCCATTTTCAGTTATGAATTCATCGTAGCGATAGCTGCCGAAATATATACCTTCACCTAAAGCCTGCCCAATTGTGGACAGATCGAACCGTCCGCCGAATGCTCTGTGCAGCGCCAGGCTCATCGTCTTTGCTTTAAGCTCTACCGACGTTTTTGCCGCGTGTGCCGCTGCATTACGAACCGTATCCAGCGTTGCCTTTTGTTTCTCGCCAAGGCCGACCAGCAGAATCCTTTTGGCTCCTGTTTGGCCGTTGCCGTAAACAACTGCGCTGGT
>CAZHBL010000753.1:0-2673 GCA_964530105.1 uncultured Pirellulales bacterium
ACCCGGACAAGGTGAAGATGCACATTCAGGTGATTTGTCCCGGCAAAGACTATTGGCCGCTGCCCTGGTACTTCCGGCGATTTGAGAAAGGAATTATCGATTGGTGGGACCAGGTGGATGTAAATACCCCTTCTGCGCCGTTGATTATTGCATCGCCCGAGGTTGAGGCATCGTTGACTAACAAGCTCTATAATTTGACGCCCCTTAAAGATCGTCAAATGTACTTGTTTTTATTTGAAAAACCCTACTATATGTGGCTGCGCCCGAAGATAAAATTAGTTGGCTTCGTAAGAACGGATGTGTGGAACTACTTCCAACAGCAGCAGGTACAGATACCCATAGAAAGCGTGAAATGACCGAACCGCTCCAGGAAACTTGCCTTGTCAACAGTAATTGCAGCACAATTGCCGGGATGAAGCGTTTTTCGCACGAGGCGATGGCGACCACTTTCGAGGTCATCATTGTGCACGAGGATGAGCGTTATGCCAGTCAGGCTGCAGTAGCGGCTTTCGATGAGGTGGATCGACTCGAACGCGAGTTGAGCAGGTTCATAGAAAACAGTGATGTCGCCCGAATAAACAGCGCGGGCGCCAATCAATCCTTGCAACTTGGCCTGGACACGTTCGAGTGCCTGAAGATAGCAGTTCGAATTTACGGGCAGACCAATGGGGCGTTCGATATAACTATCGGCTCCCTGCTGAAATGCTGGCGTAATGATGATGGAACTCCGCGCAATCCTTCGCCTAAAGAGATTGATCTTGCACGATTGCATACCGGCACGAATCTTCTGCAACTGGACGAGGCCGATCATACGATTAAGCTGTCGGCCGGTGGCGTTCAGGTAGATCTCGGCGGCATCGGCAAGGGCTATGCCGTCGATCGTGTAGCAGAGCTGTTGCGCGAGTGGAGCATCGATGTAGCTCTGATTTCCGGCGGTTACAGCTCGGTTCTGGCCCTTGATGCGCCGCCTGGGAAAAAGGGCTGGCCTCTGACTATGACCAATCCGGCCGGACAAAAAGAGATACTGGCCCGTCCATTTTTACAAAATGGAGCTCTGAGTGGTTCCGGGGTGCAGAAGGGTTGGCATATAATTGATCCGCATAATGTCCAGCCGGTTGTGGGCAGACTTGCCGCATGGTCGTCAGCTCCTGACGCCTCGACCGCCGATGCGCTCTCGACGGCCTTTATGATTATGGGCCTCGATGAGATCAAGAAATATTGCAGCCTGTATCCGAACATGCTGGCGATGGTCATTCTCGATAATCGATCCTCGATTCTTGATTCTCGGTCCTCGACGAGCATCCGCCGCAAGGCGTCCCATAGGGAGAGCCATCCGGCATCGAGTATCGAGATTCTGCGCTTCGGAGCGTGGGAAAAGCTTATTGATTGACGATTGTGGCGAGGCCGTCCCGGCCTTGCGTCCCGTTGGCATCTTGCCAATGGTAGGAAACAAGGGCAAGATGCCCTCGCCACAAATGCTTTATTTCTTTGACAGCGTTCTCCTGATGGTCAGTAATTCGGAAAGAACGTGCCATGAACTGCGGGTCGGCGACAGCCGGCTGTCACGGTCGCAAGTCCAATCGATGGGAAATTCCCTGATTCTGTAACCTTCCTTTTGTGCCCGCATGATGATTTCGATATCGAATGAAAATCCGTCCGTGATGGCCTCACCGTACAGGTGACGTGCGACGTCGCCTTTGTACATCTTAAAGCCGCATTGTGTGTCGGTGAACTCGGCGGGTATTTTCATATCGTGGATGACAAACCAGTGGAATATCGCCGAGCAGATACGCCGGTAGAGGCTCTGCGTTTTTTCAATACGGCATCCTCGCATTTTCCTTGAACCGTGTGCTATATCGCACGCATCGCTTTTAAGCAGTTCCAGCCCCCGCAGCGTATCTTCATAAGGCACACAGGAGCCGCTATCGGCAAACATCACATATTCGCCGCTTGAGTGCTTTATTCCAGTGCGGACGGCGTAGCCTTTGCCCCTGTGTGTCTCATAGCGAATAACATTGAGTTGGACATTGGAGGGAACTGCGATATTTTTCGCAGCCTCGGCGGTATTGTCAGTGCTGCCGTCATCGACGACGATAATCTGGCCTGTAAAGTCGTGGGTTTCTAAAAACGCCACAGCTTCCTTTATATCCCGAGCGATCTTTTTACTTTCTTCAAATGCCGGTATAACAATAGACAAATCCATCAATGAATTATATCCTACAATGTTGCGTTTTCACAGTGTAATCCATGTTTGTCCTTATCACTGAGCTGTCCGGGCTACGCTTTTAACAGATCTCTGTCACTTTTGGATTTGAAAATGTGATTCGACGTAATGAATTTCGTTTTCGTCAAAAGGCCGGAAGCGTGCGTCTTGATTGTCGCCGCCATATTACTTTTGTTTTTCAATGCGGCACATGCTTTCTCGAATATCTTCTGTTTCAACGGGCAGGACAAATCTGCATCGCTGACGATGGTCAGGAAGCGTTTCTCATGCCGGTCTGTGAAATCTTTTCCCTGTTTGAGTACAAAATATACCTCGTACAGTGCGATAAGATAAATCACAGCCAATTCCACCGCCAGCCGGTAATACTTGATGTAGTCCACGTCCTTGATGTACTCCTGATACATCTTGGAGTTTTCTTTGTCCTTGCGGTATTCTTTGTCCGCCTTCTT
>CAZHBL010000754.1:0-2671 GCA_964530105.1 uncultured Pirellulales bacterium
ACATATTTGACGATATGAGCCACCCTGGCCCGCTCACCCGATTTGAACTGCTCCTGATTTTCCTCGTAATATTTCTTTATAGCAGCCTGAGATGGCTTCGGCAGATCTTTGCAAACCTGACCGATCCTTTGTTCGATCCTCATCTGCTTCTCAATGTCTTTTTTTATTTGCTCGTCGTTTTCGGCGTTGAAATCTTTGTAGAGCTGCTCCGGCTGCTCGTATTGTTCCTTGAGCTTCGCCAGAGCAGTCTGAACCTGATCGGGCGGTATTTTGTCACCGTTTTTTTCCGCCTCCTGATTGATTAAGATTTTTTCAATCACATTTTCTCTGGACCAGTCGAGCAGTTGGGCCTCTCGCTCTTCGGCTTCCTGGTCGGTAAACACCCGTTCATAATCCGGTCTCAGCCGCTCAACTTCCTGCTGTATTGCTGAATCCTCAATCTTTTCACCGTTCACAATCAATGCCATATTTTGCCTTTCGCATCACGCTTAAAAGTTCCAAATTAAATTTCGTCCTAACCGCCTTTTGCTTTCGCGTACCAGTCAGGGTCCTGTGCGAGCTTTTCTCTTGCCTCGTTCGTCATCATTTCAAAAGCCGGGTGCGTGCTTGGCCACGACCGCTCTGTAAACGGATTTCGACGCATCTTTTCTATCTCAGGTTCGACTTCGTCGAAGTAGCTGCCGTAAATGTGCAGCGAATCGCTGATATCGACATACCTGCCGACCTTTACCGGCTCACCTCGCTTCTCGCCGATGCCGTCCGCTATTTTCCTTTGAAGGTCGGTCAGAGCATAGACATTCATAAACCAGGCTTTGTAAAGATCCCTGCTGCGCCAGTGTGTATTCATATTGAGTGACAGTTCTCCCGCTTCATTGGCCATCAGGCGGCACCATATCCGCTGAAGACAGGGCGGGTCGTCCGTAGGCGGGTCCGCTGTAGGCATCCAGGTAATGGCCTGAGCCCTTCGGCTATGTCCGGCCTGCGAAAGATAATCGATAATGTACTGAATCTGGTCTATTTTTCGGAAAGGTTTAGGCGAATCGGGGTCCCGGATATTTTCAACCGGACAATACGAAAAGAGCCGTTCGTGATAAGTATATGTCCACTTGCCGGCAGCAGGATCAATCCAGTGGTCGTGAATACCGTTAACTACTTCCTGCCGGTACGATTCAAGCTCCTCGGGGCCACCGGGGAAATTCTTGTGAATACGTGGCTCGGCGAAAGGGTCATTGACAGTAATCATCACGGTGGCGTCTTTGCTCGGCGGGTCTTGTGACTTATCGTACTGAGTTTTGACATTGAAGCCCTTATCCCATACAGCCAGAACAGCTTGTTCCCACGCCTCCGGCAGACAATCGGCGGTTATCGAAATTACGGGTATATTGACAGAAGACATAGTCGCATCCATTTAACGGGTTCCTTCCATGATAAAAGGTTCTGTTCCGGGCCTTTGTTTATAATACATACTTAGGTCCATCTCTTCTTTGGTAACTTTATATCGCATTTTATACCGCTCCGGCAAATCTCCAAACATTTGTTTTGCCCTGTAGGCATACCAGCTATCCGGCCATCTTTTAATAATATCCCGGCAGTTCGGGACCATAAGGTTATAGCCCGTCATCGGCAACCTGCCGATACTGCGGCCGGGAACCGCCACATTCAGCAATCTTTGAGCCTCGATATCATCGATTTCTGAAAGCTTTTTGAAATAAAGGGTCGTCGGCTTAGCCTGTTCGACCGGCATTTGTGCCGGCTGAGCCGGTGCGGCCTGAACTTTATTTTCTGTCGGTTGTTGCGTTGTTGTGGTTTGTTCCTGAGTTTCTTCGGGCTTGGGTTCCGCCAGGTATTTTTCCTTGTCTTCTTCCACCTGGTCATAAAACGTCTTTTCGGGCTGCTCCGGCTGCGATTGTTTCGAGCCGTTCGAGGTCAAAGTGCCTATCAGCACAATAATTACGACAATCCCAACTGCTCCTGCCACTATTTTTAACCAAAAAGTGTTCATAATAGTCCTGCCCCCTTTTGATATTGATTATTTACTATTAAATATTTATAATCGATTTTAATATTCTATATTGTTTTATCAATAATCAAAAGTAAATAATTAATCGGCTCTTTAAATGTTCACGGGTTTGATAGAAAAAATTTGCATCGTCAAGGGTATTCGCCGAAGCACAGAGTCAATGCTCCTGACTATCGATTTGGGCGTGCTGGCCGGCGAGAGTAAAACCGGCGATAGTATAGCCATAAACGGTGCCTGCCTGACTGTCACTAAGCTTCAAGGCGCCCTGGCAAGCTTCGACGTCAGCGCTGAAACTCTCACAAAATCGACGCTGGGCAAACTCAAACCTTCATCAGAAGTTAACGTCGAACGGTCTTTGAAGGCAAGCGACCGATTCGGCGGGCATTTTGTACTGGGCCATGTAGACGGAACGGCAACAGTAGATGCAATCGACAAATCGGGCAAGTTCGCAAATATTAAATTCGCAGCTAAGACCGAACTGCTCGGTGCGATAGTCGTAAAAGGCTCGGTCGCCGTCGATGGAATCTCCCTGACGATTGCCGCCGTAGATGTTAAGAGCTTCAGCGTCGCGATAATCCCCGAAACGCTGAAAAGAACAACATTAGGCAAAGCAAAAATCGGCGATTGTGTCAATATTGAGACTGATATCAT
>CAZHBL010000755.1:0-2664 GCA_964530105.1 uncultured Pirellulales bacterium
GTGGGAAATTTTTCGGTGTCGTTCATCAGTTTCAGCGTGCCGATTTTATAAGCGGCGATCATTGCGATGTCGTAAGTACGGCCGAACAGCTTGACGGTTGAGAGGAACGCCCGGTTAAACAACGGCACGTTGCCTTCCTGTTTGGCCGCTTTCTTTTCAAGTGCCAGAATCCGCAGCGCATCCATGACCGCCGCAACCTCGATTCCCATCGGGCATCTCGCCGAGCACGTTTCGCACGAGACGCAAGCCCAGATAATATCGCTGCCCAGAAGTTCGTCGCCGGCGCCAAGATGCAGCCTTCTCATAATTTCCGACGGCGGCGATTTGGTCAGCTTCGCTACCGGGCATCCGCTCGTGCACTTCTTGCACTGATAGCACAGATTGAGGTCAACGCCGGAGATTTCTTCGACCCTGCGAATCAGGCCCTCGATTTCTTTGCTGCTTTTTTTAATCGTTATTGTCATTCTTTTTTCTCTTGCCGGGACAACAAAGTCCCGGATTTAAATTTTGCTGCCGTTATGCCACGACCTTTTCGGCAGTCTCGAAATCCTTAGCAACATCATCCGTATCCGCTATGGCCTCGGAGACCGCACTTTTCGAAGGTGCAACCTTGCGATAGACATCCCTCGGTTCACACTGCCGGCCGTCTACTGTCAATAAGTCTTCCACGGATATACCGAAGAGCCGTTCGTTTTCTCGTAAGTAAGGCAGCATCAATTCCCAGTCTGCACCGGTCAGTTTGACAAACTGGCCGCCGTTCAACTGCTGCTCGTCACATTTATTACCCGGATCCCGCACGTAGATTGCCCCGCCCGATGCCAGCGAAAACAGATTGCTGCCCGGATAAGGGTCCGGCAGCGGAACGATTCGTCCGTTATCGTCAAATTTGATTCCGTTGAGAATAACGAAACCACCATTTTTAAGCGGGTCACCGGCCATAAACGACTCAGCAAGAAAGTCCAGGCACGTCCCATTTATCACCGCTTTGGGCCTGCCTACTGAATTGATGAGTGGGCGTCCCGCCGCATTGCCGAGGACATAAATTTCGCCGCCCTTGGCGCCGTATAGAAAAGTCTGGCCCGTGTCACCGTGAATCACGAGCTTGCCTTGTTTGATAATTTGTCCAAGCTGGTCCTGAGCGTTTCCGTGCACGGTGATAGTAAGACCGTCAATGCCGGAGCCAAGATAATCGCCCGAGCTGTCGTAAACATCGATTGTCACATCATTGGTCTCGGGGCCGAGCCCGCACCCGACAAACCTCTGGCCACGACATCCGAAAGTGATGAATCGTCGCCATCCCTTTATAAAGGCATCTCTTAAAAGCGCTGCGTCGCTACATTCACCTTCCGCAGGAAAGCCGGTTGCGTCGATAACGAGAGTAATTTCTCCTTCCCCCGGCGGTCTTAGCACATTACGATTATTAAAATCAATCAAACGAAAGGTGTTATCCGATTTTTCTTCAGATCCCAAACCGGGAAGACCAAGGAATATTCGTTTCAGCTCTTCGCGAACGACATTGATAATGTGACTAAGCTTCTTGTTTCCATGAGAGTATTTTCGATCATTCAGCAGAGTAAGAACATCAATCGCAATTGCCGTCTTGGAAGCATCTTTTGCCTGCATAGCGATTTGCCGGCATGCTAAACGCAGCTCATCAAACGTCCATTGCGGCAGCAATTCGCAAATCATTTCAAAAATTGCAAAGGCGTTGCCGGGTACGAATCTTTCACTGATTATTTCCTGTATTGTTTCTTCAGATTCAGTGGGTAACGAAATTCCCTGTGACAAATCACAAAGCTCATCCCCCTGCGGCATCGTGACCGGCACTCCAAATTTGTCCGTGCACTTCATTCTCATCCTGCCGGATGAGTCCAGCGCAAGATTGAAAATGAACGCGCCGCCGTCAGTATGGCTGCCGCCTCGTGCGTTCCAGTAGCGGTCGGCCACCGGGCAGATTCGATTGTCGTCCTTTGACAGGCTCAAAAGCGTCGCATCTATCGCCTGCTTTTCCGAACATATCAGCCCGACCTGAACTTCGCCGTCGCTGAAGGCGAATACCTGTGGACGTAGCATTGCCGTGTCCGTTATACCCAGTAGCTGGAACATGTTCTGTCTTGCAATATTGCGAGCGATGATGAAGAACCAGGGGCCGTCCGGCGAGCCATGAATGTGCGCAGCCTGGATCGCTCTGTAAATCTTCTGTTTCTCCTTGTCGAGACAATCGAAATCGCGCTCGGTCGTGGGCGCCATCGCCTCGATGATGTATTCGAGCGGATAGCCGTAAGTCCTCGATAGCAGGTCGAACAAGAGAGCGGATACTTCAGTGTCGGTAAGAAACTGTGAGTATATATGTCGCTGTCTGAGATATTCGCTTACTGAATGATAGTTTGCGAAGTCACCGTTATGCACGAGCGCCATATCTATGCCGGCGAAAGGATGCGCGCCGCCCGGATGCCACACCCGGCCCTTAGTAGGGTATCGCTGATGGGCTATCCATACGTGGGCGCGAAGGTCTTCGATCCTGTAGTATTTCACGATTGCTTCTGCGTAGCCGACGACCTTGAGTATCATAATATTTCTGCCGTGCGAGAGGACAAAGGCCTTTTGCTCGCCGAGCGAGGCGTAATATTCCTGGTTGAGCCTGAAGCTGTTCTGATTTACGAA
>CAZHBL010000756.1:0-2663 GCA_964530105.1 uncultured Pirellulales bacterium
CAAACATATCACTTTCACCGAGCAGCGGGCTGAAGATGCCGAAAGGGAGTTGACAACCGTATTGACACTGCAAATGCTCAGCAAAAAAATCGGTGAGGAGCTCGACTGTGTCGTGACAGGTCTGACTGGCTTCGGTGTATTCGCACAATGCAGGAAGTTCGGCATCGAAGGACTTATCCGGATGGCCGCTTTGGGGCCTGACCATTGGAAATACGACGAAAAGACCCAGTGCATCGTAGGCGAGCGTTCGGGGTGCAGCATACGTCTGGGGCAAGCCATGAAAGTGCGCATTGTCTCCGTGAACGTCCCGGGCCGTCAGCTCGACGTCAGTCCGGTCGAGCTTTTGGCAAAAGAGCCGAAGCAGCGTACCAAAAGCAAAACCCGGAAAAAGCAGATAAAAAAGAAGCGAAAAAATCGTAAATAAATCCACAGGTTCATAGCACATATTTCAAATGCCTGATTTTTCCGAAAAATGGAGAAATAGCAGTGGCTATAATAGTTGTTGGAATTGTCGGCAGTTATCGAAAAGGCAAAACGATCGACAGCACCGTTTCAGCAATCCTCGAAAGTGCCAAAGACAAGGGGGCAAAGGTAATTAAGTCGCTCTACTTCGGGCCGGTTGCCGGCAGAGAAGATTCACGGTTATCCGGGAAAGCGTTACGCAAAGCGCGCAAGGCCGGTGAAGAACTCGTCCGGCAGGTCCAGGCGAACAGATGAACAGATTCGCAACCAATGTAGGTAAATTCATTTATTGACATGTGTTGTCAATTTTGTCATACTAGTTGGTCCTTGGCATATAAATTAATGAATATTTCTTGGTTTTCTGGAGTAACATATGAGAGCATCTGAGATGCGAAAAGGTCAGACCGTTAAGATCGATGGTAAATTGTACGCAATTGTGGATTATCAGCACGTAAAATTAGGCAAGGGCGGAGCGGTTTATCAGACAAAGCTGAAAAGCATGACAGACGGCACAATTCAAAATATCCGATTGCGCGCAGAGGAAATAGTCGAAGAGGCATACCTTGACAAGCGAACATATGAATACTTGTATTCCTCCGGAAGCGAGCATGTCCTGATGGATACGACCAACTATGACCAGATCACTCTCGACGATGATGCCTTCGGTGACGGCGCTAAATATCTTAAGCCGAACAGCCAATTGCAGGTCAGTATGTACGAAGGCAAGCCGGTGATCGTGACCCTGCCTAATACAGTGGATTTGGAGATAACCGATACGCCGCCGGAGATAAAGGGCGCCACAGCGACAAATCAAAACAAGCCGGCAACACTCGAAACCGGCCTGATCGTTCAGGTGCCGCCTTTTATCAAGCTCGGCGAGGTCATCCGCATCGATACTCGTACCGGCGAGTACGTTACACGAGTTAAATGACGGCACTTTTAATGTCATTCCCGCGTAAGCGGAAATCCATATCATAATGATTGTGGATCCCTGCTTCCGCAAGAATGACAGGAAGACGCAATGGTATTAGATAAAGTAAGCAAGACGCTTGTTAAAGTCTTTGGCTCTCGGAATGAGCGACTGGTCAAGACTTACTCGGTTATCGCTCAGCAGGCAAGCGAATTCGAAGAGCAGACCAAAAAGCTCGACGATGAGGCCCTCAAGGCTAAGACTGCTGAGTTCAAAGCCGCAATAAAGGCCGGAACAAAACCAGAGGAGATTCTTCCCGAGGTCTTCGCAGTTGTTCGGGAAACGGCAAGGCGAAATGTCGAGATGCGGCATTTCGATGTACAACTTATCGGCGGCAATGTCCTCTACGAGGGTAAGATCGCCGAAATGGCTACCGGCGAAGGTAAAACTTTAGTAGCAACCCTCGCAGCGTATCTCGTGCATCTGACCGGAAGAAAGGTCCATATCGTTACGGTCAACGATTACCTGGCCAAGCGAGACGCCGAGTGGATGGCGCCGGTCTATCAATCCCTGGGGCTGACGGTAGGCGCAATACAGGCGGATATGGATAGCGCCGGTGACGATAGAAAAGCACAATACGCCTGCGACATTACTTACGGCACAAATAACGAGTTCGGCTTCGATTATCTACGCGATAATATGAAAACCTCGATCGAGCAGATGGTCCAGGGCCCGCTGCAATACGCCATAATCGACGAAGTCGACTCGATTCTGATTGACGAGGCCAGAACTCCCTTAATCATATCCGGCCCCGCCTTCGATGACGTCACCAGATACGGCAAAGCCGACCAGGTATCAAGGAAACTGATAAGTCTTCAAAGCAGCTACGACCAAACTAAAAAACAAATCGATTCAGCAGAGCGTACTATCGCCAACGCCCAGGGCGAGCTGGCCGAAGCGAAAAAAGAAAAGAACAGCAATAGAATCGAAAAGGCTCAAAAAGCGATAGAAAAAAGCCAGACCGAGCTCGACATCGCCCAGGCCAGGCTTGCAAACACCACACAATACTATGAAGTAGAACACGACAAGAAAGCAGTAAATCTTACACACGAAGGCGTGGGAGCTGCTCAGGAAATTGCAGGATTGGGCTCATTCTATACCGGGTCCAACATGGATTGGCCACACCTGATATCACAATCGCTGAGGGCCCACGTCACCTTCGAGCGGGAAAAAGATTACGTCGTCATGGAGGGCAAGGTCATTATCGTCGACGAGTTTACCGGCCGATTGA
>CAZHBL010000757.1:0-2659 GCA_964530105.1 uncultured Pirellulales bacterium
TTCTGCAGAGTCCCGATGTCTTTATAGTCAATGTATTTTATGCCTCTTCTGCAAAAACGACATTGAGTCTGATCGCGGGCCCCAACAAAACCTGGTTTTCTTCTGTTGTTATCGGTTCTTCTTTGCATCCTTTACCTCATACAATTCGTTTAATGGTAATCAGCTAAATGGTTAAACAACTGCTAACCAATTGCCGATTGCCGGCTCTAAAACGGTATATCATCTTCACCTGCCTGCTGTGGTCCTTGGGAGTCCATACCGCCCGTGCTTTGGCGTGTTTGGCCTGCACCGCCGCCTCCGCCGCCGCTGGTGATAAACTCGAAATTCTCAACAGTAACTCTCAGCTTACTGCGTTTCGAGCCATCCTGTGCCTCCCAGCTATCGAACGTCAGGCGTCCTTCAACAAACAGAGGATTTCCCCTTTTACAATACTTGTTAATAACCTCGGCTCTCTTGCCGAACATCCTGCAGTCCACAAAGCAGGTTTCTTCCCGTTGACTGCCGTCCTGTCCCGTCCACCTGCGATTGGTTGCCATCCCGAAATCTACTACCGCCGTCTGGTTAGGCGTATATGACAACTGGGGGTCACGGGTCAGATTCCCCATCAGAAAAACTCTGTTAAAATTAGCCATACTCAACTCTTCTTTCTGTGTTAATCGTCCGATGAAACTTTTGGCTGGGAGTCTTGCGGCTCTTCAGCCTCTACTTCTTCGGCCAGCTCAATATCTTCTATTGTCTTAGCTTCTTCTACTATCTGGATTTGTTCTGCTGCCGGTTCTTCCTGTTGATAGCCCTGCTCGCTTACTTCAGCTTCCTGCGGCTGTTCTGAAATGGCTTTTTCTTTTTCAACCTTTGTGGCGGGAGTATCTTTTTCGATATCCTCTTTTGTCATTTGATCGGTGCTGAGAATCAGAATCCGTATAATATCTTCCGAGAGCTGAACGTCCTTTTCAATTCTCTGGATTTTCTGGCCTTCCGCCTTGAAATAACAAAGCATATACGTCCCTCTCGAGGTGCTTTTTATATCGTAGGCGAGCCTTCTATCGTCCCATTTTCTTATCGAGACGATCTCTGCCTCGGCCCTGTCAAGTACCTTTTTGATGGCTGTGTTAACACCGTCCCAATCCGATGCCGCCTTGGCTGAATCGACAAGAAACATCCCTTCGTATAATTTTTTCTCTGCCATAGTTTCCAAGCTAATTACCTCCCATTAAATTACATGCCGGCGTTGAGTTTTTGCCTTACACGTAACTGACAATGGTTACTCAATATAACTATTAAACTTATTCATCGCTGTCTCGATACCATATTCGATCCAGCACAATACTGCATTTCGCGCCCGTTCTATCGCCTCGGTCAGCAGCGGTTTTTCGTCTTCATGCGGCTTGTCGAGGACATAACCGACGGCATCTGCCCCGGCACATCGCCCGATACCGACTCGGCAGCGGGCAAACTCATTCGTTCCGAGCTTCTGTATAATATCCGCCAGGCCATTATGCCCGCCAGCCGAACCTTTATACCTTAAACGGATTCTCCCCGGCTCAAAGTCCATATCGTCGGTTACTACTATTAAATCGCCGATATTGAGCTTATAAAAACCGGCTGCCGTCGCTACGGCCTGGCCGCTGCGGTTCATGTACTGCCACGGCTTTAACAATATTAACTTGTTACCTGCAAATTCGCCCAGGCCGAAGCGAGAGCCGAATTTTCTTGTTCTTACATCTATACTCAACTCTTGAGCCAGCGAATCAATGACCTTAAATCCGGTATTGTGCCTCGTATCAATATACTTGTCGCCAGGATTGCCCAACCCGACGACCATTCTCATATCGCCCATTGTTCACTTTTGCCCGGCCCGGTTTACTTTTTTTCCGCAGCTTCTCCGGCCTCAGGTTCCTTTGTCTCACCAATAACCTCGGGAGCAGCCGGCATCTCCTCTTCAACCTGTTCGGTGGTCTTGGCGGCGGCAACCAAATGGCACGTGACTAAAAGAGTCTCCGGTGAGCTTACCAGGCTTATGCCGTCCGGAAGCTCAATCTCACCTGCATGCAGGGTGCCGCCTACATGCACATCTTTTACAGAGACAACAATTGTCTCGGGAATTTCGGTTACCAGGCACTCAATTTCCAGATGATCTATATGTTCCTCGATAATACCGCCTTCGTGCGTGCCGACGGCCGTGCCTTTCAGCTCAATCGGGACTGTTACCTTCACCGTTTCGCTTATATCGACCCGCATTAAATCCACATGAATTATGTTTTTTCCCAGATGGTCGTACTGCAGCTCTTTGATAATCGTCTTTTCTTTATTTTTGCCGATCTGGACGTCCATCAGTCGATGCCCGCGATGTAGTCCTTCGACGAAATTATGTGCATCCAAAGAAATAGCCGCCGGGGCCTTCTTGTGGCCGTACACAATAGCAGGTATTCTGCCTTGCTCACGGACTTTCCGAACCGTTTTTGAGCCGGTCTGCTCTCGAATTTCCGCTTTTAAAAGTAACGTTTTTTTCATGTCCCGTATCCTGATCAAATATTATTAAACAAGTTACTAACCGATTCGTTTCTGTGAATTCTCTTTATTGCTTCACCTAACATAGAAGCTACACTTAAAACCTTGATATTGCTGATCTTTTTAGACGTCTTGTTCTGGGGTATCGTAT
>CAZHBL010000758.1:0-2656 GCA_964530105.1 uncultured Pirellulales bacterium
ATCGAAAAGGTTTTGGTCCAGCACTTAACGGGACTGCTCGGCCGAACGCCGAAAATGGCCAAACATATTCTTCAAGGCTGAATTTTCCTGCCTGTGTATTTCGGCAGGAAACAACTTAACATACTTGCATGGTAGATACAGAATACAACACAGAACCACGGTTTGGGCCGGGCACGGCGAAGTTTATTGCCACAATGCGAAAGGCTCTGGAAAACAGGTACGCGCCGCTGGTCATAGCCGGGATCGCAGCGGTGATTATGCTTCCCGCATTAAATGCCGGCCTGATACAGGACGACCTGTTCCACCGTATAAGGCTTGTCGAACCATCCCAATTTCCAGAGGAGTTTTCCGGCACCGGATTGATCGATCCGAACGCAGGCAGTCTGTCGGTGGCACTCCGTGACATGCACTCTTTTGCTCGAACCCAGCGGGATATAGACAATTTGAAGGAGTCGGGCCTGTCTCCATGGTGGACGGCCAAGAATTTGCGATTCGCCAACTGGCGGCCCTTGGACAGCTTCACTCACTGGCTGGATTATCGCCTGTTCCCGGATTCACCGCCCCTGATGCACTTGCACAACATCGCATGGTTTACGGCAGTGGTCTTTTTACTGAGCATCTTGTATCGCCAATTAATGGCCCCTGTCTGGATGGCGACTTTGGCGGCACTGCTTTACAGCATTGATGACAGCAACTACTTCCCCGCGATGTGGATAGCAAACAGAAATCTTCTGCTGGCACTGTTTTTTTCCATCCTCACGCTGCTGCTCCACCATAAGTGGCGACAACAAAATTCGCTTCTCGCAGGCGTTGCCGCGCCTTTTACACTGCTCTTATCTCTGCTATCAACGGAAGCCGGCATAGCAACTTTTGCCTACCTTTTCGCTTATGCTCTTATTATAGACCGGGCAAGCCGAACGCGAAGGATCGTGAGCCTGGCTCCGGGTTTCATCGTGATCGCAGTCTGGCGGGTAATTTACAATGCGCTCGGCTATGGAGCGTCGGCAAGTGGTTTTGTCATCGACCCGGGACGCGAGCCTCTGCGTTACGCCCGGGCGGTGCTGGAGCGTGCACCGGTCCTTCTTTCCGGCCAATGGGGCGGAACACCTGCCGAAATGCTCAACATGTTTTCCGAATACGCCGGAACATTGTACTTGCTTGCCTCTGCGCTGTTTCTGACTTTAATTCTGCTTGTCTTTCTTCCGCTGCTGCGTAAAAACCGTGTGGCACTCTACTGGTTTGTAGGAATGCTGCTCTGCGTTCTGCCAATCTGTGCGACCAGCCCGATGAACCGCAACCTTCTTTTTGTAGCGATTGGCGCTTTTGGCGTTATGACGCAGTTCATTGGCGGATTATTCGCTAAAGAAAACTGGATTGTGAGATCGCGCTTCTGGCGAGTCCCGGCGTGGATACTTTGTGTTACGCTGATTTTCGTTCACGCAGGCTTCGCCATCGTATCCCGGGCACGAGCGCCAAAAACAGTGTCCTTTATCTTCGATACTTTTTATTCGACGATCGAAGTGGATCCCGCCGACGACCTGACGGGCAAGACCCTGGTGGTGGTCAATGCCCCCAATCCATTTCTATTTCTCGGCTTGCCCGTTTTAAGAGATTACCGGGATCAATCGCTGCCGGCGAGAACCCGCCTTCTGGTTCCGGGCTATAATCCTTTAAAGATCACCCGCACGGGCGAAAAAACGCTGCTAATTGAAACCCAGGCCGGCAGCCTTCTGAAAACAGATCCATCTGGCAGAGATTTCAAGCCGAACTTCGTCTACTTCTATCATGAGCTCAGCAGCCTATTCCGGCCGGACGACCTGCCGTTTAAGGCCGGCGAGAAAATAGAACTGAGCGACATGTCGGCCGAAGTCATTAACGTGGATGCCGATGACCAACCGACTACGGTTAGATTCGATTTCAACGTTTCTTTAGATGATTCATCCTTGCGCTGGCTGCAATGGAACTGGAAAAAGAGTGGCTTCGGTCATTATTCAACATTCGAAGTCCCGGCCGTGGGAAAGAAACTGAATCTTGGCAGCCCCTTCAGCAATCCGTGAGCTATCGCGCTAAATGCCAAAGAACCGTTCGCTCGGAGCCTTAGCAAAAAGTCTCTAAAAATTCAAAAAACGCCGATCTAACACTTCTCCGAACTTCTCCGCGTCAGATGCGTCGGAGCGAGACAGAAAATACTTGTGGACAATGCCGTTATTAAATGTAGAATTCTATAATCAACCGTTACTCAAGTGAGGTAAGAAAATAATGATTGCTGTAAAAGACTATTTTAAGAGAGGTTTTCGCGACTGGCGGCATGAGTTTATAGAGTACAGATATCTTATCCTTTTGTCTTTGATCATCGTCGCGGCGGCCACTTTTCTGGATTATTATTCGGGAGTTTACGTCTCTACTAAAACAAAGGTTGCTTATGTGCCTGATCTGATTCTGGACCACGTCGGCCCGATTGATATAGGTTTCTTTTATGTCTATGGCTACCTCACCCTTTGCTTTGCGTTGTTCTTGTACCCTTTTGTACTTCACATAAGAACTCTGCACGTGGTCGTCAGCCAATTTAGCTTTTTGGTGATGTTACGAGGCGTCTTTGTTCTCCTGACACACCTTCAAACACCGCCGGATGGGATAGTGGCTGATTTCCCCTGGA